>DASQCG010000267.1:0-17330 GCA_035634825.1 Thermomicrobiales bacterium
CATCCCCTACGTTGGGTCCGGCGTGCTCGGCTCGGCGGTCGCCATGGACAAAGCGATGGCCAAGCTCGTTCTGAGCCAGGCCGGGATACCGCAGGCCAAATGGGCACTGGTCAACCGGACCGAGTGGACGTCCGATCAGGAGAGTGTCGTGTCTTCGATTGTGGCCGAGCTGGGCTTGCCCTGCTTCGTCAAGCCCGCCAACATGGGCTCGAGCGTCGGTGTGACCAAGGCGCACGACGAAGCTGAGCTGCGACAGGCGATCGATTTTGCCCACGAGTACGACCGCCGGGTCGTGATTGAAGAAGCGATCGACGGGCGGGAGCTCGAGATCTCTGTGCTCGGGAATGATCAGCCGATCGCGTCCGTCGCGGGCGAGATCGTGCCCTGCAACGAGTTCTACGATTACAACGCGAAATACGTGGACGACGACTCCGAGTTGATCATCCCGGCCGATCTCTCGCCGGACAAGCTGGCCGAGATGCAGGAGATCGCGATACGGGCGTTCCGGGCGCTCGATCTGGCCGGAATGGCGCGGGTCGACTTCTTCCTCGAGCGGGGCACGGAGCGGTTTCTTCTGAACGAGGTGAACACCATTCCAGGCTTCACGTCGATCAGCATGTACCCGATGCTTTGGGAAGCAAGTGGCGTTCCGCTGGCGGAATTGGTCGATCGTCTCATCGATCTGGCGGTGGAGCGGCACAGCCGTCCGCGGCGGGTCGTCTGACGACAGAAATCTAGGGGAATCTCCACGCTAACTGTTATAATGCGGTCTCGGTCGCATCGGCATGCAGGGCAGGGTGCGCAGATTCCTGAATTGGCGCACGCTGGCCTGGACGCCGTGAGCGGGAAACGCCGAATGGGGCAGAATGCAACCTCGAGATCCGCGATCACAACCTGGACGACCGGCCGATCAGGGACAACCCACGGCTGGTCAATTTATAGGACGGCGAACAACGGGGCGCACGGTACGTCGGGCTGAGGAGCAAACGGTGCAGCAACCACTCCACGGGGAGTTTTCGAATCCATTCGCCCGGATCAAGGTGATCGGCGTCGGTGGCGCGGGTGGCAACGCGATCAACCGCATGGTCGATGCCGGCGTCAACGGCATTGAGTTCGTCGCGGTCAACACCGATGGCCAGGCATTGCTGAACAGCCGCGCGCCGCTTGCGGTGCGCATCGGCGACAAGTTGACCAAGGGGCTCGGTGCCGGCGGACGACCAGAGGTTGGTCTGCGCGCGGCCGAAGAGAGCTCCGATTCGATCAGCGAGATGGCCCGTGACGCCGACATGGTCTTCATTGCCGCCGGCATGGGCGGCGGCACCGGGACCGGGGCATCGCCAGTCATTGCCCGGATTGCCAAGGCGGCCGGCGCATTGACTGTCGGCGTGGTCACACGGCCGTTTGATTTCGAGGGCAACCGGCGCAAGCGGTCCGCCGACGAAGGCATCAACCAGCTGCGCGACAACGTCGATGCGCTGATCACGATCCCGAATGAGCGCTTGCTGACCATGGTCGATCCCAAAACATCTATTTCTGAAGCGTTTCAGATTGCCGACGAAGTCCTGCATCAGGGTATCGCCGGCCTATCCGACCTGATCACCAAGCCCGGCATGATCAACCTCGATTTCGCTGACGTCCGCACGATCATGCGCGACGCCGGCTCCGCGTTGATGGCGATCGGATATGGCGAGGGCGACAACCGAACCATCGATGCCGCCAAGCAGGCGATCGAAAGCCCCTTGCTCGAGACGAGCATCCAGGGGGCGACGGGTGTCCTCTACAACATCTCCGGCAGTCGCAACCTGACATTGCTCGAGACCAGCGAGGCGGCCGAGATCATCCGCGCGGCTGTTGATGAGGATGCCGAGATCATCTACGGCACCTCAATCGACGAGTCGATGGGCGATGCTGTCAAGATCACCCTGATCGCGACCGGATTTGACGACCACGAATCGTACCAGGCGTACGCTGCGCCACGGCGGGCGCGTCCGGCTCGGCAGCAGGAGCCGGTCTATCAGCTCAACCCACGTCAGGAGCGCGAGCAGCGGGATCGCCGCGAGCGCGAACGCCGGCCCGAGCGACCGCCGGAGCGGGAACGCACCGCCGAGCGCGAGCGCCGACCGGAACGCGACCGTCAGCCGCCGCAGGCGCCCCGACCGGCCGCGCCGGCTCCCATGCTTCCGGACGACGACTGGGAAGGCGAATCCTCGATTATTCGCTTCCTGCGGGAGCGGTAACCCGGCTCGGGAACCATGCGCTGTCCTTTCTGCCAGGCCCGAGACTCACGCGTTATCGACAGCCGGGATCTGAGCGGAGGAGGGGCTATTCGCCGCCGTCGCGAATGCGTCGAATGCGGCCGCCGCTTCACGACCTACGAGCGCGTCGAAATCGGCGGCCTGGTCGTGGTCAAGCGCGATGGACGGCGACAGGATTTCGACCCCAACAAGCTCCGTCAGAAGCTGCGCGTGGCGTTGACCAAGCGGCCGGTCGGCGAAAAGGAGATCGATGACCTCGTGCAGCGGGTCGAAGCTGAGATGATGGATCTGGGCCTGACCGAAGTTCCGTCGACTGCAATCGGTGAAGAAGTGCTCAAGCAGCTCAAGGAGCTTGACCAGGTCGCGTACATCCGCTTCGCATCCGTCTACCGACAGTTTGCCGACCTGGACGACCTGCGCCGCGAGATTGCCGGTCTCGGTGACGGGGAACCCGGAGATACCAAAGAGCGCCAGGTGCCGGCAGGCTCCTGACGCTCTCTGATTGATGTTCGAGCTGATTACGCTTCGACGGCTGCGAGCTTGTTGATCCGTGCGTCGATGGTCGTCTTGGGGTGGGCGCCGACGATCTTGTCGATCGGCTGGCCGTCCTTGAAGACGACGAGTGTCGGGATGGACATCACACCAAGCTTGAATGCGTATTCCTGATTGTCGTCGATATTGACCTTGACGACCTTGATCTCAGCATTGCGCTCATCGGCAATCTCGGACAGAACAGGCCCGAGCGCCTTGCACGGACCACACCACGGGGCCCAGAAGTCAACCAGGACGGGAGTTTCCGCCTTGATGACTTCCGCCTCGAAAGTCTCGTCCGTTACCTCAACAACGTTGGCCACAAAAAGACCCTCCTTGACGCCTGAGAGAACCTAATACTTCCCAAATGATAGCATGTCTGTCAATCAGACCAGAGCCTGTGGGACATGCATATACTACCCCGCAATGCAGTCCGATGTGAGCAACCGACATCCCCAGATTGGCCCGATTCGAACAATCGGGCTGGACACGAGCTTCCTCGATCGACCGCCTTCCGGGATCGGCGCGTACGTCTCGGCGTTGAGCCGATGGATCCCGCTGGTTGCACCCGATGTTGAACTTGTCGAGCTGCGGCCCGACCCATCTGGCTGGCTGAACCGGCTGGGAGAGCGCGGCAGTCGCTTCGCCTGGGAATTCGGCGCAGCCGGGGCCAATGCCCGCCGCGCAAAGCTTGATCTGCTCCATATGCCGATGATGGCGGTCCCGATTGCCACCCGCGTTCCGGTGATCACCACGATTCATGACGTCATTCCGTACGTCATGCCCGAATATCGATCGTCCCGCGCTCAGCAGATCAATTTGGCCGTAGCGCGCCGCATGGTTCGCAGGGCCGCGGCCGTGATTACCCCATCGATGCATGCGGCGGGCGATGTCGAGGCAATCTTCGGAATATCCCGGGATCGCATCTGGGTCACGCATGAGGCCGCCGACGAGCGGTATGTCCCACAACCTGATCGCACCATCATTCAATCGGTACTCGATCGGTTTGGCATCTGCGGGCCATATGTCTTCAACATCGGCGGCGTCGATGTCCGCAAGAATCTGCCGGTGCTCCTGAGGTCGTTTCGGGAACTGCTGCCCGATCTTCCGGATTCCGTTCAGCTCGTGATTGGCGGCGCCCCGCACAGCGCAAATCCGACCGTGTTCCCGCCGTTGGAGCCGGTGATCCGGGAGTTGGGTCTCGAATCGCGTGTAGTGCTGACCGGGCGGATCTCAGAGGACGACAAGCTCGCGCTGATGCAGGGCGCCGCGGTCTATGTGACGCCCTCACTTTACGAGGGTTTTGGGCTCAGTGTTCTCGAGGCGATGGGGTGTGGAGTGCCGGTCATTGCCGCGAATCGGACGAGTTTCCCGGAGATCGTTGGGGATGCCGGGTTGCTGGTCGAGCCGCGAATCGAGCCGCTCGCCACGGCGATGCGCTCCGCATTGACTGATGCGGACTTGGCTCGGTCACTCAGCGCGCGGGGGCTTGCCCGAGCCGGCGAATTCAGCTGGCGCCGGACGGGTGAGCAAACCGTCGCCGTCTATGAGCATGTGTTGCGCGAGCAGGGGAGATAGGTCTGAGATGGGATCGATCGTCGAGCGGCCGTTGCGGGATGCCCTGCGCATGATCGTGCCCGGTCCGGTGGTGCTGATCTCGTCGATGAGCAAGGGTCAGCCGAACGTCATGACCGCAGCCTGGCTCACGGCGCAGAGCCTGTCTCCGACCCTTATCAGTGTCGCCATTCATCCGGACCGCTTGACGCACCAGTTCGTCTCGGCAACCGAGGAGTTCGTCGTCAACATTCCGGTCATGGATTCACTAAGCACCGTTCACAAGGCCGGGATGATTAGCGGCCACGATGGCGACAAGTTTGCCGCCCTCGGACTGGAGCCCTCCGAATCGGCTGTCGTCGAGCCACCGCGCGTGGCCGGGTGTGCCGGATTCATCGAGTGCCGGGTCCAGGATCGGGTCAGCGCGGGCGATCACGACCTGTTCATCGCAGAAGTTGTGGCGGTCGCGGCCGACGACGAGTCGTTCGACGGACACTGGAATGTCGAAGTGGATGCCGGACGTCTGCTCCACCACCTTGGCGCCGACCGTTACGCCGGACTCGCCAATCAGTATCGGGTCGCTCCTGCCGAACCGGAGGAGCCGTAGGCGCCCACCACCTCAGGGGTTTTGGTCGAGCGCCTGACATCCTCGGAAGAAGTACATCCGAATCTCGACCGTGCCCGATGGCTGGAGGTTGCCGAAGTTCTCGTAGGCCGCCTCTTCGAACATCTTGGGCTCGGCGTCGGGCAAGAGCTGATTGATCTTGTCGGCGATCGCGAGACCGCGATTGATGTCGGGATCCCAGCCAAACGTGAGCGTGATACCGACCCGGCACTCTCCGTACTGCTTGAGCGCTCTCTGGATGGCCCTGGTTGCCGCGTCTTCGGCATCCTTGTCTCCGGCGAGCAGCCCGCTGGCATCGACCTGGATTGCGACCTCGGCGTAGCCTTGATCGATCGAGTTGAGACCGGCCCGTTGCGAGATCACCGTTGCCGTGGCTATGACCGATTCGACCGTGGCCTGGATGTTGGCGACCTCGGCCTGGGCCGTGGCCTTGTCCGAAGCGCTCACCGCCTGCGACTGCGTCAATGCCTCGGCGGTTGCCTGGGCCGCTTCGGCCCTGGCCTGGGCGGTGGCCAGGTCGTTTGCGCCGGACTCGGCATTCTGCGTGGCGATCGCCGCGATCTCGACGATCTCGGTCGCGGCGGCGTTCGCCGTAGCCAGGGCATTCGCGCCCGATTCGGCGTTCTGCGTCGCAATGGCCGCGACTTCGGCGGCCTGCGTTTCTTGCGCAGCGATGGTGGCCTGCGCGGAGAGCGCATCCGCGGTCGCCTGCGCGGCGGCAGTCGCGAGATTGCGGGTGACCTGATCGACGTTCGCGTCGGTTTGGGCTTGCTGGGTGGCAAACGCGGCAATTGTCGCCTCGGACGAGATCGCCTCGGCCGTAGCCTCAGCGGCGGCGGTCGCTTGCTGGTCGGTCGACATCGCTTGCCTCGTCGCGTCGGCGCGGGCGGTTGCGGTCAGCATGTTGGAGAGGCGGGCGTCCTCGGTCGCGCGGGCCGCTTCAGTGGCCTGGGCCATATCGGCCGCGCTCACGACGGTTGCGTTCAGGTTTGCGACATTCACCGCCTGGCTGGTCGCCGTCTTTGCGGCTCGCACTTCCGCCGTCGCCAACTGGTTGGGCGTCGCGGTGGGCGTTGCTGTCGGTGGCGGCGAACCGGACGTGCCGGACGTCAGGAACAGCATTGCCAGGCCCAGCAGCAGGTCGGCAAACAACCAGCCGCCGAGCATGACCATGCTCGTACTGTTATCGGTTGGTTTCCGGAATTTCACCCGTGGAACTCCAATACCCCAGCGACTGGTTAGTCGCGCCGGCCGCGATTGCCGGATTCACGTCCACCGGGGCTCTCAACAGGATCACTCAGGAAATCGGGCGCGTTGGTCAACACCCGGCGCACGCCGTCGGTCGTCTGCACCGACTCGAATCCACCCGGCCCTGCCTGCGGAGTGGGTGCGATGTTATCGAGTCGCTTGATCAGGCTGGTTAGCTCCTGGTTCATGTTCTGCTGTTGCTGCTGCGATGACTCACCTGCGGAGCCCATATCGCGCGCCATTTTGGCAATTCCGGTGGAGATCGAGGTCTGTTCGGTCAACATACGGGAAAGCGATGTCGCGTAGTCCTGGTTCGACTGCGCGATCTCCCGGAACTCATCGCGGATGCCGACGAGGCTGGCCTGAATCTCGGCCAGCGTGCGGGCGGTGGTGGAGACGCCGGTCACGCTGGACCGTAACGCCTCGGCCAAGCGGGTATTTGCTTCGCTTTCGCTGGCAATCGCGTGCTCAACCCGATTCTGGCCGCTCGCCAGGCTGGCTCCGATCTCGGCGATGCCGCGGACCGCTTCGGTCGCGACCCGACCGGCCTGGGCCGCCGCTTCGGAGCCGGCGAGAGAGCGCTCGGCTGCCTCTGACAGCACCTCGGCCGCCTCGGCCAGCCGCCGCGTCACCCCGTGGTCGCTCTGGATTCCGGTCGCGACAAGTCGCTCGAGCGCCGTGACGGCCGAAAGCAGCGACTTATTCTGGTCGCCGGTGACGCCAACTTCGCTGGTCATGTCCTCGAGTGCCTGCTGCAGCGCGGTCGAGACCTGGCGAAGCTCGATCAGGAGGCGATGCGTCTCCTCGGCGCCGGCGCGCATCCCGCTGGCAAAGACACCGAAGTCCGCAAATTCCTTCTCCCGGCGGTTGGAAATCGACTCCAGCCGGTCGTGCTCGGCGCGCAGGCGGCCGATCAATTCCTGGCTGTTGTGCTCGAAGCGCTCCGCCAGCCGCTCCACGCTGCGAGCGAGCATGGCCGGTCGACCTGCTCGATCCGGAGCCAGGGCGACGGTCGCTTCGGCGAGGATGTTGTCGACATCTGCCTGAAACTTCTGGGCCGTGCGATCGATCGATTCCTCGCGGTGCTCGCGGCGACCGTGGGAGTAGAAGGTCAGGGCGATGATGACGCCGATGATCATCGCGTCGATGATAGCGACTGTCGAGAACGAGGTCGCCAGGAATCCACCTCTGCCGCCGAATCCTCGCTGCCAAATGAGCAGGAATGGCTGGCTGATTTGGTCCGGGTTTGCGTCAATGTACTCCCGATAAGACTTGGTTGCTTCATAGAGCGCGAACCAGGTCAGCGCGATCGGCAGCAGCACGAGTACGTTCCGGATGCGGTCGGCAACAGCGACGATCGTCGGCGCATAGCCGCCTTCACGGCGGACCGCGTAGAAGTGGGCGAGGTATTCACTATTGAAGGCCCGGCGCAGGTCGACATCGGCCCAGCGCAGCCGGCCCTCTTCCGTGCTGAGGGAAGAGGCAAGGTCCCGGAGGCGCTCGGTGCTGCGCGAGTCGATCTCCTCGAGCGACGCGGCCAATCCGTTGATCTCGTCGGCCAGGTCGCGGGTCGTCGCCGGACGCGGCCGGGATCGTGGCAAGGGCGCCGTGCCAAGGTCGCTGCCTGTCACTGAATCAATCGCGGAGTAGTTGTCGCCCTGTGTGCGGGGGAAGGGCTCGTTGCTCTTGCGAGCGCGAAACTGGACCATATGTCTCCTGGTCGATCTGCGATCGCTGTCCGCAGAAAACACGGACCTTTGACGCGTGTCGCCCGATCTGAAGCTCACTGTACCATTGCAAAAGGGCGTCTCGAAACCCGTACATGCCCATCGCTGAACAGAATCGGGACTATCTGCACCCATGACTCTACAGACGCTTTACGACGCCGCAATGTTACGCGGTCCCCGATCAGTACCCCTTCTTGGGCGGCTGGGCGGGGGCACCATCGCGACGATTTCGGACAGCCAACCATTTCGCGTGGTGGGCTCGCATGCCGTTGTTTATCAACTGCGGCAGCCGACCGGTAAGGTCGTGGCGCTGCGCTGCTGGCTGCAGGACGAGATCTCGGCCGAACTGATCGAGCGATACCGGGCACTCGGTCACCCGTCGACATTGCGCCGGCTGCACTCGGTCGATCGATCGCCGGTTATCGGGTCGATCAGCCTGCATGCCGACGGCATCGTGGTCGAAGCTGAGGATTTGCGCTCAGCCACGCGGCCGGTCGTAGTGCTCGACTGGCTGATGGGGCCGACGATCATGGCCGCGGTCGACCGCGCCTGTCGAACCCAGGATACGGGTTACCTGTCGGCTCTGGCTCAGTTGTGGCGTGGCGCGGTTGCGACCGCCGGCCAGATTGGTTTCGTGCACGGTGATCTGACGGCAGACAACGCGATCGTCCGGCCGAAGGAAGGAATCGCCTTCGTCGACTACGACACTGCCTATTGGCCGGAGGCACCGTCAGTTCCGCATCTTGACCCGGCGATCGCCTATCGCCATCCGCGGGGCGTGACAAGTCGCCCGGAGCATGCTGATGAGTTTGCGGCGCTGGTGATGTACGTCTCCTTGCGGATCCTGGCAATCTGGCCCGAGCTTCGGGCCGATCACGGCCAGGCGGCGACGATGCGCGGCGCCGGTCTGCTCTTCCAACCGCGCGACCTTGCCCATCCCGATGGATCGCAGCTATTCGGCAAGCTGAGAGTCGTCAATGACCCGCAGGTTCAGGGCCTGGTCGGCATCCTGCGGGAGGCGTGCCTCGGTCACCCGGATGAGATCCCGACATTCGCCGAATCGTTGACGCTCGCGGCGAACGTGGCAGCGGCGCCGTTCACGCATCCGATCCATGGCCAGCGGAGTGGACGCGTTTCCTCGTTACTCTCAAGCACGATCACAGGAACGCGAGAGACTGCCGGCCGCGGAACAGACAGGCTGCGACCGAAGCCGATCGATCCCGTTGTGGAAGAGCTATGGCCGGAGCGGCAGCGTACCTGGCGACCAGAGCGCCTCACCGAGCTTGCCGATGCCATCGAGCAGCAGGACCTCAACAGGGCGGAGACGCTCTGGTCCGTGTTGCGGGATGAACCAGGCGCCGGCGCGTTCTTCCCGGCGATCGATGGGCTGCGGAAAGCGGAGGCGGGCCACCATGAGGTGACGGCCAACGAGATCCGGGCCAGGCACGTTGCCCAGCGCAAATCCGCGATCAGGCAGCGCTTTGCAAACGCGCTCGATCACGACGATCGAGCTGCGCTCGCTGACCTCGCTCTTTCAGGCGATATCGATGAAATCGAAGACTTGTCGGAGGCCAGTACGCGCCGAATCGTCGGGTCGTTGGCGATCGAGCATCTTGAGCGAGCTCTCGAAAGCGACGACGACAATTTGATCATGGAGGCCTACGATGCGCGACTCCTCGGCGATCAAGGCTTGCTGACGTCGGTCCAGCAGAACCGGGTCGACCTTGCGTTTGATCGTCACGCGTGGGTCAAGGATGTTCGCAGTGCGATTCGCAAACGCGATCTGGCGGCGATTGATCGCCTGTATGCCGCGATGCCGGTTGGCGCGCACCTTCGATTGACGGAGCGAGAGCGCGCCAGGATCGACCGCCTCCATGCTCAGGAGTCGGCACTGCGATCCCTTCGGGCGGCGATACGCGACGGTCGCGACGCCGACACGATCTCCGCTCTCAATGCGGTCGAGCGGAGCGGCGCGGTAGTCCCGCAGGATCTCGAATGGGCGAACGTCTCAGACGTGATCGATCGATACTCGCTTATGACGTCGGTGCGCCGGGCCGCCGAGCAGCACCCGCGTGATATCGCCCGGTTGGCGCGCCTCCTGCCACAACTGAAGGAAAGATCTGGTGGCGTCTTCCCTGAGGCAGTCGATGGGCTCGACTTCGCGAAACTCGAAATCGAAGTCAAGCAAAGTGCGCAACTTGTGCGAATTCGCGAGGCGCTAGACACCAACGACGACCGGCAGATCGTCGCTGCGGCGCTGCCAGACATTTTTGGTGTCCTACCGATGCTCGAGCGCGGAGAGCAAGCCCGGATCGAGCGTGCGGTGGCAGCCGCGAATCGCGCCCTTCGCCGCTCGGGTCACCGCAGCAGTAGCGCCTCCAGCTCGGGCACCGTCGACACCGTGTAGTCAGGCTCGGCATCGTCCAGTTCGTGGTGATCAGGGTTGCCCCAGGTGACGCCGATCGTGGCGATACCGATGCGCTTCCCGGCCACGACATCGGCCGCGGCATCCCCGATCATGACCGCGTTTTCGGATTCAGTCCGGCCGAGGTCACGCAGGGCCAGGATCAACGCCTCGGGGTCTGGCTTCTGACGCCCGACATCGTCGCCGGCATAGACCGCTCCGAAGGCATCCGTCAGTCCGAGGCGGTCCAGGGTGATGAGGGCCGTCAGCCGGCTCTTGCCGGTGATGACACCGAGCCGCATTCCGGCGTCGAGGCAAGCTCGCACGAGTTGGGCTAGTCCTGGAAACGCCGAAACCAGATCGTCGTGGCGGTTCTCGTAGTATCGGTTGTAGCGCTCGATTGCCGCCTCGGCATCGGATTCCGCGACCTTGTTGCGGATGATTTCGTGGTCGGGCGGGCCGAACATGGCCCGGATCTCGCTTGGCGCGAAACCGGTTCCGAGCGCCGGGATGAAGGCGGCGTCGAACGCCTCGTAGATCAGCGGCAGCGTATCGGCGATAGTGCCGTCGAGGTCAAAGAGGGCGATGTCGAAAGCGCGGGACGGCATGTTTCTCCCAGCTGTTCATAATGTGCGACCGACTCGTTTGTTAGAGTATGCAGGAGTTCCGGGCCGCGCGGTCTCCTTCCGGCTTCGGTCGACCATGGCAATCTATGATGCGGACGAGTAGGCCCTCGTATGACCTTGACCGCTCCGAGAAGCAACCGGGTGGTCGCCGACCACTATGAAATAGAAGACCAGCCGATCGGAACGGGCGGGATGGCGCTGGTCTACCGGGGCCGAGACCTCCGTACCCGCCGGGACGTAGCGCTCAAGACCCTCAAGCCAGAGTGGGTTAACGACGCCCACGCCCGGGCCAGGTTTCGTCATGAAGCGCGGACCATGGCGTTCCTGTCGCACCCCAATGTCGCGCGGGTTTACGATCTTTTTGAACCGAACGATCAGGCGCAACCGTGGGTCGTGCTCGAGTTTGTCCCGGGACTTTCGCTGCGGCAGGAGATCGACCGTAACGGCCCGATCGATATCGACCGTCTCACGCACCTGCTCAAGCAGATCGCCGCTGCGCTCCATCACCTCCACCAGCGGGGCATGGTTCACCTCGACGTCAAACCGCAGAACATCCTGTTCGACGACCCGATGACGGTCAAGCTGATCGACTTCGGCATCGCCCAGGAGGCCGGCACGGTCCTGGAAGCGAGCAATGGGCAGGCGTTTGGCACTGTCTCATATGTCTCGCCGGAGCAGGCTTCGGGCGACGAAGTTGGTCCGGCAAGCGACATCTATTCCCTGGGGTGTGTCGTCTACGAGATGGTTACCGGGGAGACCATCTTCAAGTTTCGGGATGGGACCGATCCGCAAATCGTGCTTGCGGCGCACCTGACCGAGCACCCGATCCCGCCGACCCGGCGCCGGCCCGACCTGGACCTCCCGGAATGGATCGACGACATCGTTCTCGATGCGCTGGCCAGGGCCCCGGAGGATCGCTACCCGACGACGGTGGCCTTCGCGGAGGCGTTCGAAGGCGCGTTGAATGCCGCCACGCCGCCCGATTCAACCGTACCGCTGAGCCGACTCCCGCGATTCGATCCGCGACGCAACCCAACGGTCGTCCATACGCCCCCTCCGGTTGTCGGCGCGCGAATCAAGGGACCGCCGCTTGTCGCGCGGATTCGCACCGCGTTCCTGTGGAAGCTGGTCGGGATCGTGGCGGTCGGCAATCTGCTCCTGGCGGCGCTTTCGTTCTGGGATACGGGCGTCGTGCCGGGCCTTTACGATCCAGCGGTGGCAATTCACGCCGGGACGACAGTCACGGTTACCGCCGAATTGTTGAATGTCCGTGCCGAGCCCAGCGATTCCGGCGCCGTGCTCGATCAGGTTGGCAAGTCAGCCACGTTGCGCGTGACGGGGTTGCCGGATGGCGGCTGGTGGCCGATAACGTATGATCGTGGTGACCAACAGGTCGAGGGTTGGGTTTCAGGTGACCATGTTGCGGGCGTCCCCGAATCGGGGTACGAGCGGGTTCGGCAAGTATTCCGGGATCTGGCGCCGTAACCGGTGATCAGGCTGGCCAGGTAGCGAAGACTTCGTGGCAGGGGTGCAGGGAACACGTTGACGGACGAAAGTCACGATCGTTCAACGGCCGAGGATATTGCCTTTGCGTTGCGGGTTCGGCAAGGCGATCACGATGCCTTCCGCGCGCTGTACGAGCGATACGGAAACGCCGTCCTTGGCCTCGCCCAATCGGTCGTGCGCGACCGCTCCGCTGCGGAGGACATCACGCACGATGTTTTCCTGGGCTTCTGGCGCAATCCATATGCGTTCGAACCGAGCCGGGGCCTGTTCGTTGCCTGGATATTGAGAGTCACGCGCAACCGGTCGATCGATATACTCCGCAAGCGGCGGGACATGTCCTTCGGCAATACCCGGACTACCCAGGAGGGCGAGACGATCGATCCAACCCAGTGGCTGGCCGATCCCGATCCCGGGCCGGAGGCCGAGGCGGTCACGCATACGCTGGCTAATGACGTGAGAGCCGCTCTCCGCACGTTGTCCGATGACCATCGGCAATTGCTCGAACTCGCATATTTCGGCGGCCTCACCCAGCGCGAAATCGCAGAACGACTCCAACGACCGCTCGGAACCGTCAAAACCCAGATGCGCACAGCTCTGATCAAATTGAGCAAGCTGGCGTCCGTGCAAGCATTGGCACAATCCGTTGAAGAGGACCAAATCGTAGAAGAGGGGAGAGGTGACGCCGGGAGCTGGAACCTGACCTCTGCCAACCCTGCTGATATTTCTGGCCCGGAAACCTCGTGAGTACCAGAGCAACCATGAACTTTGATTCGACTAACAATCTTTGCCACGAAATCAGCGACCTCATCGAGGGGTATGCGATCGGGGCATTGGATGAGCGCGAGATGTTGCGCGTCGCGGAATCGTTGCCGAACTGCCCTGACCAGCAGGAGCAGCTCCGCGAATACGAGGAGACCGTGGGCCTGCTGGGCTTGACTGTTTCGCCGATTGCGCCGCCGACTGCCCTGTGGGACCGATTGAACCACTCCACGGTCGGCGATCCGTTGCCGGAGCCAATCCCGCTGCGTCCCCGCGCCACCAGCAAACTTGCGGTGCCTCGCTGGATGGCGGCTGCCATGGCGGCGGCCATCGTGCTCCTGCTCATCTCGAGCCTGAGCCTGGGGGTTGCCCTGCGGCAGGAACGCAACGACAACTCATCGTCGATCGACTCCACCATGGCGACGTATCTCACGTCGGGAGGCCAGGTCGTGCCGCTCGCGTCGCTGCAAACACCCGAGCAGTTGGGATGGGCTGGGCGCGGTAGTCTGCTGATGGCGCCGAACATGCCGCCGATTCTGATCGTTGACAAGTGTGTCCCGAGCAGCAGCAATTATTCGTACGTTGTCTGGCTGAAACGTGGCGACCAGTTCACGCCGATGGGCAATATCCAGATCGGCAAGGATGGCCGCGGCATGATGACGCTCGAAGGCGTCGATTCGCTTGCCGGCTACGATGTCGTCGGCGTCTCCATCCACACCAGCAATGATGCGGGGAAGGAATGGACGTACGACGTCATGACTGGCGCCCCGCGACAAACGAACTAGGACAACTCACCATAAAACGCGGTATAATGCACGATGGCCGTGCCGGGGGTAAGGGGGGGACCCGAGCGGCTCGAGATATGGCAGTAGCGACCGAGGAATTCTTTGACAGATCGAAATGTTGCGTGTGCCGCGTGCCAGCGCGAGTTCGTTATCACCCCGACTGAACGTCTCTTTTACGCAGAACGCGGATACCAGGAACCGGCCTATTGCCCGGACTGCCGCGCCCGCCGGCGTGCAGAGCGCCACTCCGAATTAATGGCCTCAGCGGGCCAGACCCAAGCAAAAGTCAGCCTCGGCACCTACGGTGGATTTGCCCCGCCGGCGCCGCGTGGCGCGGAGGCCGCGAGCCGCTTTACAGCTACCTGCACCTCATGCGGCGGCGAGGCAGTTGTCCCATTTCAGCCGCGACCAGGCCGGCCGATCTATTGCCGGCGATGCTTCGGGGAGCGACGGGGTCGGTAGTTTGACCCAGGTGACGGGATGGAAAAAGGCCGGGGAAGCTCTTCCCCGGCCTTTGTGCTTGTCCTGCCTGCGGATCAGTCGGTGATCTCGCCGCCGAATTCCTTTTCGGCAGCCGTCAGGGCCTCGTCGGCAACCGCGACCATGCGGTCGACTTCTTCCTTCGTGATCACCAATGGCGGCGCGAAATGCATCACGTCCCAGGTTCGGGTGATCACGCCGTTGGCCATGCTGACATCCTGGACCTTGCGAATGAAGCCGTGGTCACGGCCCCAGACTGTCTTGTCCTTCTTGCTCTTGACCAGGTCGAGCGCCCAGACCATGCCCACACCGCGGACATCGCCGACGGACGGATGAGACCGCAGTTCCTCGAGCCTCCTGCCGAGGTACGCGCCCGTTTCGGCGCCCTTCTCGACCAGATTCTCCTCGTCGAAGATTTCGAGGTTCTTGATCGCGGCCGCGGCGGCGACCGGGTGTCCGCCGAAGGTCAGCAGGTGCCCGAACGGAACTTCCTGCTTCTCCTTGAAGATCTCGAAAACCGAATCTCGGATGATCGCGGCCGAAATCGGCGCATAGCCGGACGAGAGGGCCTTGGCGACCGTCATGATGTCCGGGACGATCCCGTAGTGCTCGATTGCGAACATCTTGCCGGTGCGACCGAAGCCGTTGATGACCTCGTCCGCGATCAGCAGCACGCCGTGCTTGTCGCAGATCTCGCGCAGCATCTGCCAGTAGATCCTGGACGGCACATGGACGCCGGCCGCAGTAGAGATCGGCTCGCCGATCACCGCCGCGACGGTGTCCGGGCCCTGGAACATGATCTCCTGCTCGACGGCCTTGGCGGCCATGATGTCCGCCTGCTCACCCTCGACGCCAAAGTCGGAGCGGTACTTGTTCGGATGCGGGACGTGCGAGACGCCGTACATGAACGGGCCGAAGTGGTGCTCATTCTTGAGGGCGGTCAGGCTCATCGCGCCGTAGGTCATGCCGTGGTACGAGCCACGGCGGGCGATGATCTTGTAGCGGCGGGCGAATCCACGCATCGCCTGTACCTGCTTGGCGATTTTGATGGCCGATTCGACCGCCTCCGAGCCACCGGCGGCGAAAAAGACGCGGTTGAGGTCGCCCGGGGTCCGCTCAGCGATCATATCGGCGAGTTGAACGGCCGGTACCGTGGTGAAGTTCATCGAGGAGACGTAGGCGAGGCGAGCGGCCTGCTGCCCCATGGCCTCAGCGATCTCCTTGCGGCCGTGCCCGGCATTGACGACCCAGAGTCCGGCGATGCCGTCGAGGAACGCGTTGCCATCGACATCGTAGATGGTGCTGCCTTCACCGCGATCGAAGACGTGCAGTCCGTTGCGCTCGGCCAATTCGATCCACGGGACAGAATGGATCCAGACATGATCCATGGCCTCCTTGTTCAGGTAGGCGGGTGCGGTGGGATCGGCGACCGCGGGATTCGACTTGGACGACGCGACTGTGGTTGCCATGCAGAGTGCTCTCCTCGAGGCGTGCGCTGTCAATCCGACAAACTCCGGCGGATTGACGTGAAACTGCATGAGTATACCTGAGCCATTCCGAAACAGGTTTGACGCCCTCCGGCCGGAATGACAATATGACGCCCCAGTTGGTCGCGTGTAGCGGGAATGTTGAGGATGAATGGACATGGGGCCCGGCGACGGGCCACGGGGACGGCGAGCGCGGTCCAGATCACGTTCGATGGCGAGCCACTTACGGCCGTGGACACGGATACCGTTGCCAGCGCGTTGATCGCTGCCGGGCACCGCGTTTTCACGATTGACTCGCACGACGGCTCGCCGCGCGGCGGGTTCTGCTTCGTCGGTCGCTGCAGCGATTGCTTGATGGTGATCGACGGCCAGCCCGGCACGATGGCCTGCATCACGCCAGTTCGCGACGGGATGCGGGTCGAGACCCAGCACGGGCGCGGCCATTGGGGCTGCGAGGGACAGTCATGAACGTTGCCGTGATCGGCGCCGGGCCAGCCGGCATGATTGCCGCGGGGATGCTCGCCCGGCGAGGGCAATCCGTCACGCTGATCGATGAGCAGACCGGGACTGGCGGACACCTCAGGTATGACCGATATCCTGTCGGGTCGGATCGACACGATTCGGATAGCTGGCTCACCGAGTTGCGCGGTGCGGTCGACTCGTCCAATGCCGTGGTGCTGCTGTCGGCCATCGTGTGGGCTGCCTTTCGGGTCGGCGACGGCTTCGAGCTGGCGGTCAACCACGCCGGAGCCGAGCGTACGATCGTCGCCGACCATCTCGTGGTCGCGACCGGCACAACAGACCTCGCGTTGATCGTTCCCGGGGCAACCCTGCCCGGCGTCATGACAAGTCGAGCCGCCCGGATCTTGCTCAATCGGCACGACGTGCTGCCCGGACAGCGCCTGGTCGTTGTCGGCGCCGGCGTAGAGGCCGAGCGATTGACGAGCGACCTTGCCTCGGCCGGCGCGGAGGTCTCGACGGTCACGGCGGATGAGATCGAGTCAATTGCCGGCAGTCGCGGGGTGGAGTCGGTGCATCTCACCGGCGGTCGCACGGTCACGGCCGATTGCGTCGTCGTGGCGCGTGGCGAGGCGCCGGATCTGCAGCTGGCGGGCATGCTCGAGGCGCCGCGGACGTACGATTCGTCCGTCGAGGGCTGGCGGCTGGCGGTGGGCGCCGATTTGCCCGGACTCAGCGTGATCGGTGGCGCGCTTTTGGGAGCGGCTGGGCCGGCCCACGTCGTAAAGGCCACGATTGACACGGTGGAACGGATCGCGCCGGCTGGTCCCGAATCTGGCGAAATTGGTTTGGACATCACCGGCGCGATCATTCGCTGGGAGGCA
>DASQCG010000268.1:0-7901 GCA_035634825.1 Thermomicrobiales bacterium
GGTCGAAGGAATCGAGTACCGCCGGTGTTTGGGTCAGGTCTGCGATATAGCAGATCTCCTCGCGCTCCCGCAGGCCACTCCGGAGTGGCGCCGGGATCTCGGCCGGGTCGAAGCCGTTCAGCTCGAGGACGTCGGCAGCCAATGGAGCCACGCCCGGCGCGGTCAGCAGGCGCGACAGGAACCCGGTTCGGTCGGCCGGTGCGACGAGGACGCGGTTGTATTCGACCCAGATGCCGCGACCGTGCCCCTCGCCGGCGGTGCCGATGTGGACCGACCGGATCGGCACCGGGCCGCGCCGCTGCTTGCGGCCGCGGGTCATCAGGGCGACGCCGACCGGCTGCCCCGCCCGCTCGGCGACGACGAACCAGTGCCGGACCACGTCGCCGTAAGCATTCAGCCAGCACTCGGTCCAGGCCCATGAGTTGGCAAGGCCGGTGGAGTGCAGCGTTTTTTCGAGCCGCTGCCAGATCGGCGCGATCTCAGCACGGCTGCGAACCAGCCGGATCGCGATCGATTGCCCGGCTGTCGCGGTTGCGTTCGTGATCGCCTTCGATGTGATCTCCATGTCTCCTCAGTCCGCCGCCTGCGCCGTCGTCGATCGCGCGGCACGGGGCTCGAGAATCGCGCGCATGGCGGCGGCGATCCGGCGAATATCGTCTGTGTCCAGATCCTGGTGGATCGGCAGCTCGAGTTGCGTCCGGCGGAGCTCGTCGGTCTCGGGGAAGACGCCAGCCGGGAGCAGCGGATGATGCAGCTCCCAAAAATTGCGCCCCTCGACGCCGCGGGCGGAGAGTCGCAGCAGGACGCCGCGCTTGTTCTCGACATTGGTGGCGTAGAAGAGCGGCACGACACCGCTCGGCAGGTCGCCCTGGGTGGGAGGAGCAATGTCCGAGAGGAGATCGGCGAGCAGCGTGTAATTGCGGCGCCGGCGTTCGGCGATCATGGCCCAATCCTGCGCGCGCATGACCCGGTGCGAAATCGGGCTCATCGCGAAGTCGAGCTCGGCGTGGTCGAAGCGGACTCCACCGGTCGCGACGTAGGTCAGGTTGGTGGCGTGCGACATGCGCTTGCCGACCGCGCGGACGACCGACCGGGTGCGCTCGCCGGCCGATCCCCAGTTCAGCGCGGCGTGATCGAGCATCGAAAAGGTCGAGAGGGCGACGCCCGAGGTCAGGCTTCGTTTCGATCCATCAGTCAGCGGGTGGACCGGCGGCCGGTTGGTGACCAGTGCGGCCCCGTTCGGCGCGGGGACCCACTTGTAGAAGGAGAAGACTGCGCCATCGCCAAAGCTGCCGGCCGGCGAACCGGCGATCGTGGTCAGCATGGCGTGGGCGGCATCCTCGATCACGACCAGGTCGCGCTCGCGGGCCAGCTCCATCACTTCCTGGATTGGGCCCGGGAAGCCGTTGAAGTGGATCAGGTAGATGGCGCGGGTTTGCGGCGTCAGGGCAGCACGGATGTCCTCGATCGTGACGCGCATACCGGCCCGGACCGGGTAGAAGCGAATGTTCGCGCCGGCCTCGAGCGGGGCCTGCAGGACCGGTGGCCCGAAGAAGGCGGGGAAGAGCATCTCCGCACCGGCGAGGCCGAGTCCCTTGACCAGCGCGTAGCTCGCGTTGCGGCCGAGGTAGTGATAGCGGACGTCCGGATGACGCAGCACCCACGGCAGCGTCGCTTCCCGGGTATGGCCGACCAGCATCCGCGGCGAGAGCGTCGTGTCCTTGAGCGCGAAGTATTTCGAGCCGACGGCCGGCGGCGGGGTCATCATGAGGACACCCTCGGTTCAGTGGAGGCGGTCGCTTGCAGGCGGCGACGGATCGCCTGGGCGCGGGTCAGGAGCGAGTAGCGGGAGCGGTAGGCCAGGGAACCGCCGACAGTGCGGTTGAAGATGTGGACCCGGTGGTACCCGCGTATCTGGTCGGTCCACTCCATCTTCCAGGTCATCGCATTGCCGAGAAAGTCGAACTCGGTGAATCCGCGGGCAGCGCAGTCCTGGATCACTGCCTGGACCAGCAGGTGCCCGGGCGCGTATTCGTGGTGCAGCTCTGAGTAGGTCAGTTTCGGGACCATGTACCGGCGGCCGTGGGTCAGGCCGAGGTGCATGGCGATCGGCTCGCCGTCGCACTCGAGCGCGTACATCGCCAGGTAGCCATTTTGAGCCGCGGCCTTCGCCAACGAGCGGTAGTACGCGACGGACCGGGAATCGGACAGAATCGAGGTTCCGTTCCGGCCCTTCCAGCCGCTGTGCTCCAGCTCGAGGAACTGCTCGAAGGCGGCAGAATCGAAGTCAGGGTACCGCTTCAGCTCGACCGGGCCGATCTTCTCGAGGTTGCGCATCCGGCGGCGAAGGTTGGCGCGGAACTTGCTGGTCGGGACCGGCAGGGTCGCGACGGGGTCCGGATTTCCGGCCGGGAGCGAGATGTAGGGCGAGCAGCGGGAGACGCGGCGTCCGATCCGATAGCCCGCCGCTTCGGCGAGCTGCATCAACCGCCAACCTGCGCCGGTCTCGGGCAGGTCAACCAGCTCGATCGCGTCCCAGTCCCGCCGTGCCCGGAGCGTCTGCCAGACCGCGCCGGCAACCGCGTCGGCATCGGCCGCCGCGCAGGCGATATCGAACGGATCAGGGGCAGACCGCTGGACCGGACCGCGCAAAAGGCGAATCGGCACGCCGTAGAACCAGCTCCGCTCCCGGATCAGTGGCAGGACGCCGATCGGCTCACCGTGCCGGTGGACTGCGATGATCTCGAGCGTGGCCCGCGGTTCGAACGTCTGGAGGTACGGGAAGATCCATTCGGGGCGAAGGAACGGGGCGCAGCCGGCAATCATGGCCAGCTGGGACCAGGACATGGCCGCTTCCGTTGCGACCGGGACCGTCATGATGGAGATCGAGGCTGCGGGCGGTACGATCGACTCCGCCATCCCCGGCCGAGAAGCAACGATCGGCGATGCTGCCTCGCCGGCCAGCGTCAGTTCCATATCGACAACCTGGTGACAATGTGCCCCGGCATTTGGAACGACAGCACGGCCGGTTACTCCCCCGATCTGGCCCACACTTGCGTGTTCGTGCTGTCAAGTATCCGAAAAGCATCCCCCAACTTCCCTAGCCCATCGGTATCGGGCAATCGGTACTAATTGGCCGGTTGGCCGTGATGGGCGATGATCTCGATCTGGAGCGCGAGGGTGCGATCCAGCATCGTGTCGAAGGTGAACTCGCGCTCATAGCGGGCGCGGCCCGCCTCGCCCATCTCGCGGCGGAGCTGCGGGCTGCGGACGAGATCGCGCACCCGCTCGGCCAGCTGCTCGCGGTCGCCCGCGGCGACCAGGAAGCCGGTCACGCCATCGATGATGGCCTCGGGCGCACCGCCGACATTGGAGACGACTACCGGCAGGCCGGCCCGCATCGCCTCGAGCGTCGAACGCGGGAACCCCTCCCAGCGGCTGCTGAGCACGAAGATGTGGCTGCGGGCAAGGATCTCCTCGACGTCGGTCCGCTGGCCGAGGAAGTGGATGCGGGGACCAAGCCCGAGCTCGTCGGCCAGGCGGCGGGCATCGTCCAAGCCCGGTCCGTCTCCGACCAGGTCGACTTCGAGGTCGGGCAGCGTGGTCAAGGCCCGGAAGAGGGTCTCGTGGTCCTTGGGCTGGGCGAAGCGGGCGATCTTGACGAGGCGGACCGGGCTGCCCTCGTCGGGCACGGCGCGCAGCGAGGGGTCGATGTCGTTCAGGGCGTTGTGGATCGTGACGACGCGAGTGGGCGACATCCCGGCCGCGAGCGCGAGATTCCGGTCGTAATCGGAGACGCAGACGATTCGATCACTGAATCGTTCCATCGCGCGCTCAATCAGGCGGTAAATCGTTCGCTTGGGCTGCGGCACCCCGCCGGTGAAGGCCCAACCGTGGGCGGTGAACATGGCCGGAACGCCGGCCCGACGGGCGGCGATGCGGCCGACTACGCCCGCCTTGCTGGAATGCGCCGTGACCAGGTCGGGACCGAACTCGCGGATCAGATCCGTCATTGCCCGGACCGCACGCACATCCTGGCGGGGATCGATCTCGCGGAGCATACCGGGGCAGATCCGGCTCTCGATACCGTGCTCGGCCAACTGCTCGGTCAGCGGACCACCAATGCCGGTGACGACCCGGACCTCGTGACCGCGTTCCCGCGTGCCGATGGCGAGGTCGCGCACCATCATCTGGGCGCCGCCGATGTCATCGCCGCGGGTGCTGACGTACATCACGCGCATGGCTCGACTCCTGTCGCCAGCGATTGCCAGAGCTGATCGTACCTTGCCGCCATCCGGGCCAGATCGTACTCGGCCTCCATCTTCGCCCTGGCCCGGCAGCCGAGCGCGTGGCGTTTCGCCGCTGGCATGGCAATCAGCTCGCCGAGGGCGTCAGCAAAGGGAACGGTCGCTCCGACCGGTACGATGCGGCCGGTGTCTCCGATCAATGGGCGGGCATCGCCGACATCGGTGCAGACGCAAGGGACACCGCTTGCCATTGCCTCGCCGATGACCAGCGGGAAAGCTTCGGTGTTCGAGGTCAGGGCAACCAGATCGGCAGCGGCCAGCAGCTCGGGCATATCGTTCTGGCGGCCCAACAGGTGGAACCGGGATCGGTGACCCGTCCGTTCGACCCAGTCAGTCAACGCGCGATTCGTCGAGTCCAGGCCGTCGCCGACCATCACGAATTGCGCATCCGGATGTTGATTTGCCACGATCCCCGCCGCCTCGATGAAGAGCCGGTGGTTCTTGAGGGGCACGAACCGCCCGGCGATCAGGACGACGGGCGCACTTCCATCGAGCTCCAGCTCAGCCCGGATGCGTCGCCGGACATCGGGGTTCGGTCGGAAGCGGGTCAGATCGAAGCCGTTGGGGATGACCGTCATTTTCCGGGAGGGGTAGCCCATCGCGACGTGGGCAACTTTCGCCGAATCCGCGACGCAGACAATCGTGTTCGGGACGACCGGCGAGAGCCAGCGGCAGGCCCGGATCACCAAGCGCAATCCCCGGCCGGCCGCGTTTCCATGCAGGGTGCTGTTGTGGATTCCCCAAGCGACCGGGATGCGCGCCAGCCGGGCGGCGAGCCCGCCGATTAGATCGGCGTGGTAGAGCCAGGTCTGGATGACGGCGGCCTGCTCCTCCCGGAACGCGTGCGCCAGGCGCCGAATCGCGCGCGGGTCGGGAATCCCGCTCCGCATGGCGAGGCTGTAAACCGGGACGTCCAGCGCCCGGATCCGGTCCGCGATCGGACCCTGCTCAGCAAGGCAGTAGACGACGGGCCGGAAATGCGATTGCTGATGATGGGCGAGGATGTTTGCGAGCATCATCTCGGCGCCGCCGGTATTGAGGCCGGTGATGACGTGGGCTACGACCGGCTTCATGCCAGCGGAACCAGGTCGCCGCGCGGTTGAATGGGGACCGCCGTCGCCTGCTCCACCCGGTCTGGCTCGGTTTGGTTCGCGGCGACCATCGAGGCCATCAGTGCGACGGCAAGCAGGATGTAGCGCTCCTCGAGCACGTTGTGGCTGAACATGCCCCACATGATCATGAATATGAGCCAGGGCGCGGCCAGGTCGATCGTCTTCCGGTTCAGGCCCAGAGCACGCTCAGGAGCAGGAAGGGGATGATAAAGAAGCCAATCACTCCATGGTCGACAAGCATGGCGAGGTAGATGTTGTGCGTGCCGACGTCGAATCCTTCGATCCGCCTGCTGGCACCAGTCCCCCAGCCGGTTACCGGTCGCTCCCCAAAAAGCTCCCAGGCTCGGGTCGCGACGGCCTTGCGTTCGTTCGATGAGTCGTCGCCACGTCCTCCACCGGTGAAAAACTGGATCCGCTCGAACACGTTCAGAGTCAGAGCGCCGCGCTGTTCGAGCGAGTGCTGGATGTCGCCCCAGAGCGGCGAGACGAGCACACCGACGCAGACGACTGCCAGGACCGCGAGCCGCCGGATCTGGGCGCGGAAACCGGCTCGCACGAAGAAATAGCCGACGACCATCATCCAGCCGATCATGGCCGAACGGGAGAAGGTCGGGATAACGCCGAGCGCAGTGATGCCGACGTAGGCCATCTTGAAGCGGTCCGGGATGACGTGGTAGCTGAGAATCAGGCCGAGGACCAACGCGGCGCCGCTCTGGTTGACGTTGTTGTAGAGCCCTGATGAGCGGCCCGGGATGGTGCTGAATGTCATCGGGTTGAAGAGCTCATAGATGTTCAGGGCGGTCGCCAGCAGCACCGCGCCGGCGATCCATTTCTGGGCGAGGCGCTGCATGTCAGTGCCGTTGAACACGATCAGGGCCAGCACCAGGAAGATGACCGAGACGATCCGGGTCTGGACCTCCTGGAAGGCGAACTCGTCCTGTGGCGAGTGGTAATACCAGAGGATGCTGATCGCGACGTAGAACGCAGACCAGTAGATGATCGGCTGAATCGGGATTCGCGAGTTGGTCAGTCCCTTCATGATCGCCGGCGCGCTGACGACGGCGAAGAGGCCGATCCAGACCAGGGGGATCAGGCCGTACTTGATCGAAAAGTCGGCGATGTTGGTGAAGAAGATCCCGACCGCGAAGATGACCAGGAACTTTCGGTAGGCACTGCCGAGGCTGATCATGGCTGCGCCACCGGCGCACGGCTTCCCTGGCCGGAGGACGGTCGCAATTCCAGCAGGGCGGATTCCGTCGAGGCGACCAGGTGCTCGATCGAGAATTGATCGGCGACATGAGCGCGCAGGGCCGCCCGATCGACCGGCCCATCGAGCGCGGCCAGGATGCCATCCGCCAGCGCGGCCGGATCGCGCCGGGGCACGACGATGCCGAGATTGCCGACTGCCTGCGCCGAATCGCCGACGTCGGTGGTGACGCAGGGGGTACCGCAAGCCATCGCCTCGACCAGCACGTTCGGCGTGCCCTCGCCGAAGGCCGACGAGGAGACGCAGAGGTCGAAGGCACTGTGCACGGCGGCCATGTCGGAGCGGTGCCCGGCCCAGATCAGGCGATCGCCGAGCCCCAGGCGCTCGACCAGGGGCGTGATCTGATCCTGCTCGCCGAACTGGTCGTTGCCGACGATCACGAAGCGGACATCGGCGCGCGCGGCGGCAACCCGGGCGGCGGCTTCGAGGAAGGTCGGCTGGTCCTTCTGCGGGTCGATTCGCCCGATCCGGCCAATCAGCAGCTCATCGGGTCGGACGCCCCACTCGACGCGGACACGGTCCCGGCCGGATAGATCGCGCTGGAAGCGAGTCAGGTCGACGCCGTTGGGGATCACGATCATCTTCGCGGTCGGATATCCGAGCCCGGCGGCGTGGCGCTTGCCGGCGTGGCTGTTGGCGATGATCAGGTCCGGCAGGCGGCTCAGGCGGCGCTCGAGCCAGGCGTCGACTCGCGCGACCCAGTGGTAGCGGCTGAGGTCGATGTCCGAAGCGCGAATACCCCAGACGACCTTCGCGCGGTGTATCGGCCTGGTCACGGCGAGCAGGGAATTGGCAAGACCGAGATAGCCGTGGACGACGTCCGGGCGCTCGCGGCGGAGCACTCGCAGGAGGCGGAACAGGAAGCCGGGGAGATCCCAGCGGCCGGTCTTGTCGAGCGAGATGATCCGGACTCCGGTCCGTGCGGCATCGGCCAACATGCCGCCACCCGGGTAAAAGGTGACCAGCGTGACCTGGTGGCCCCGAGATTGCAGACCGCAGACGAGATCGACCAGCTGACGCTCAGCCCCGCCGAACTCGCGCTCGACCCCCTCGACATCCTTGAACCGGTGCAGAAATAGCAGCTTCATCGGATAGTGGTCAGCTCTCCCAGCAGGTCGTCCCAGATCGCCATGACGTGTTCGACGCCGAAGCGATCGAGCACATCGGGAGCGCGCGCGGCCATGGCACGGAGTCGCGCGCAGTCCCTCATCAGCG
>DASQCG010000269.1:0-8825 GCA_035634825.1 Thermomicrobiales bacterium
GCGCAGTTCTTCGACAACCCTTCGCATCTGACGTGCCTCTATGAAACCGAAGAAGTGATCATCGAGTGCGCCAAGCGCGATGACACCGGCAAGTCCGGCATCTCGGGCGGCCTGCTGGCCGCGGCCTGGCTCTCTTATTGCATGGGATGGCGCGCGCCCGGCGAGGAGCTCGTTCGCTCGCGTGACGGCTGGAAGCTGACGTTGCGCGCAGGGCAGAAAGGTCAGAGCCGCGAAGTCGTGGTCGTGATCAAGGAAGTCGTTGACGCGGCCTCGGCCGGCGGCCTCTCCGCGATCCGGCTGAACAGCGGAACAACGGCCTCGGGCACGTTCCTTGTCCGCCGGACTGGCCCCGATACGATGACCACGGTCTCGGAGACACCCCACGCCGGCATTTCCGAGCGCACCATTTACTCGGCCAACCCCGACCAGGCTGATCTCCTCAGCCGGGAGCTGCGCGAGTTCGACTCCGACCCCGTCTTCGAGCAATCGCTGCAGATCGCCGCGAATATGTGGCCGACAGAGGCGACTGTGCAATGACAGACGGGACGATCGATTACGGCGAGCGCGGTCGCGTTATCGTCGTCGCAGATGCCGGAGCTTTGGCGCAGCACGCTGCCGAACTGGTTCGCGATACAACCCGGGAAGTCGTCTCCGATCGGGCAAATGCCTATGTCGCACTCTCCGGCGGATCGACGCCGAAGGCCATGGGCGCCATCCTCGGCGCGGAACCTGTTCGTGACGAAGTGCCGTGGGGCTCGGTCCATTTCTTCTGGGGTGACGAGCGGTGGGTGCCGATCGAAAGCCCTGAGAGCAACGCGGGCGAGGCGATCCGCGGCTTCCTGGACCACGTGCCGGTTCCGCGCGACCAGGTGCATCCGTTTGACACCTCCGGAAATCCAGCCGAGTCCGCTGCAAAGTACGAGCGCTTGATCCGAACGGTCGTGCCCGGTGCGCCGCTCCCTATGTTCGACCTGATCCTGCTCGGTATGGGCGACGACGGTCACACGGCGTCCCTCTTTCCCGGTACAGCCGCGCTCTCGATCACCGATCGGCTTGTCACTGAGAACTGGGTCGAGAAGCTGGACGCAACCCGCCTCACCTTCACCGCACCGCTCATCAACGCCGCCCGCCATGTCGCGTTCCTGATCGCAGGAGCCGGCAAGGCAGAGCGCCTGGCCGAAGTTCTCGACGGTGAACACGATCCGGTTCGGCTGCCATCGCAGTTGATTCGACCGAAACATGGTCAGTTGACCTGGTTGGTCGACGAAACCGCTGCCGCGCGACTGGCTCGCGCGCCCAAATGATGACCGTCGAAGAGCGTGTCGCCCGGTTGGCAAAACGGGTAGCTCAGGAATTGCCGAGCGTCGGAGTGATCGGTCTCGGCTCAGGGTCGACGGCCGAAGCGGTCGTGCGGGCACTCGGTACGCGGATTGCCGCCGAGCCAGATTTCAGCGCGATCGGCGTCGCGACATCGATGCGGACTGCCCAGCTAGCGGAATCTGTTGGCATCACGGTTTGCGACTTGTCGGAGGTGGACTCGATCGACTTCGGCTTCGACGGCGCCGATGAGATCGACCCTGACCTGAATCTGGTCAAGGGACGGGGCGGGGCTCTGCTGTACGAAAAGCTGGTGGCCGAGATCTGCCGCGATTATATGGTCGTGTCGACCGACGAGAAGCTCGTCGCCCGGCTCGGCACGCGCTTGCCCCTGCCAGTCGAGGTTGTGCCCTACGGCTGGGTCCACACCCGGCGGAGGCTGGCGGACCTTGGTCTGACTCCCGAGCTGCGCGGCGGTAAGGCCGAGCCGTTCCGCACCGACGCCGGTAACGTGATTCTCGACTGTACGCCGGGCGACAGCCTTGACCTGCTCGCGCTGGCGCCACAGATCAAAGCCGTCACCGGTGTCGTCGAGCACGGCATCTTCCCCGAATTGGCGCGCCGCGCCGCCATTGTCGATGCCGGCGGCCACGTCGAGTTCCTGGTAAAGGCTTAGGGCGCTGTTCTGAAGTTGTGCCGCCCTGCGATGCAGTTTCAGGCGGCCTCGCCCGGCCGGGAGCGCGCATTCAGCTCAGGAATATCCACCGAGTAGCGCCAAATATCTCGGCAGTGGCGGCCCTGCACTGGGCGCGCTGGTTGGCGTGCGGTCAGGCATAGATCTGCCTCCCTTTGCTCCGCGACCACGGTGGAGCTCGCTTCCGCCGCTATGGACTGGTCGATCCAAACGGGGCAACATCGACCTGATCGCGAAACGGTCCGCCTTACACCACGCATCGCGCCCGTGTGTCACGTCCGGCTACCCCGATGACGGGTCTTGCTATACCGCCCTAACCACGATTGAAGACCCGGTTCCACTCCCGGATCGTGAGGCTCCCGAGGCAGCCCTCGTTCTGCGTGTAGGGATCCTGATCGACGATCTCCTGCAGCGCCTCTTCAGACTCGGCCTCAAAGAGCAACAATGCGCCGGAATCGTCGGCGAACGGGCCTCCGCTGATCAGTGCGCCACGATCGAGTTGCTCCTGCAGGAACGCGCGGTGACTTGGCCGCACCCGATCCCGCTCCTCCCGGTTGTCGTACGTGGTCAGCACCGCGAAGATCGCCATCTGTGACAACTCCCCTTTCCCATTGTCCCGAAGCCCGGGTAGCCGTTAGTCTACCGACATGGCACGAATCAGATCCGCGATACGCGAGAGCGATGAGCCCCGCGTCGTACCGCTGCGACGTCAATACCTGGATATCAAGGCTCGGTTTCCGGACACGATCCTGCTCTTTCGGCTCGGCGATTTCTACGAGACGTTCGAGGAGGACGCCCAGATCGCCGCCGAGGTGCTCGACATCGTCCTGACCAGCCGCGAGATGGGCAAGGGGCATCGCGTGCCACTGGCCGGCATCCCGTACCACGCGGCTGAGGGCTACATCGCCCGCCTGATCGCCGCTGGCCACAAGGTCGCGATTTGCGAACAGGTCGGTGAAGTCACCAGGGGAAAGGGATTGGTCGAGCGCGACGTGACCAGGGTGGTCACGCCCGGGACGGTCGACGAGCCGGCCATGCTCGATGCCCGCCGCAACAATTACATCGCAGGCATCATCGTCGAGGGCAACAGGATTGGGCTGGCCGCGGCCGACATCACGACCGGTGAATTCATCGCGACCGAGATTGGCGGGCAGACCATCGCCGCCGCACTGATGACTGCCGGCCGCGAGCTGCTCAGGTTGCAGCCGGCGGAAATAGTCCGGCCGGCCGGCGCCGGCGGCGATCATTTGCCTGTTCCCGAAGCTGCCTGGCTCCCCGACGCGGCGACCCGTTCCGAGTCGGACGGTTGGCGGTGGCGGCAGGACCGCGCGGAGGAAGTTCTGCAGCGTCACTTCGGGGTCGGTTCATTGGGCGGATTCGGCCTCGGCGACAAGCCACTCGCAACCCGCGCGGCCGGAGGTCTGCTCCATTACCTGCTTGACATGCAGCTGACCGGACTCAAGCAGATCACGTCCCTGCGCACGTACTCCACCGATGCGTACATGACGCTCGACCTGCAGACGCGCCGCAACCTGGAGCTGCTCGAAAGCGCGCGCGGCGAAAAGAAACACAGCCTGATCGCCGTCCTCGATCTGACCCGGACGCCGATGGGCGCCCGCATGCTCCGGCAGTGGCTCAACCAACCTTTGCTCCAGCTCGACGAGCTCAAGCTGCGCCAGCGAGACGTGCGCACATTTCACCAGTCCGCACTGCCCCGAACCGACCTGCGCACGCGACTCGGCACGGTCGGCGACATCCAGCGGATGGCAAACCGGGCGATCACCGGGACCATGTCGCCGCGCGAGCTCATTCAGCTGCGGCAGTCACTTGCTGCTATTCCTGGACTAGCCGGGCCGGCCAATATCCTCGAAGCGGCTCCGGTAATCCCGGATGTCTCCGACATCGAGTCGTTGCTTCGCGCGGCTGTTGTCGACGAGCCACCGGCCGTCCTCGGTCGCGGCCAGACTATCCGGAGCGGCTTCTCGGCCGAGCTGGATGAGCACCAGCGCCGTGCCCGCGAAGCCCGCGAGTGGATCGCCGGGCTCGAGCGGACCGAGCGGGATCGGACCGGCATTCGGTCGCTCAAGGTCGGCTACAACAAGGTCTTCGGCTACTACATCGAAATCACGACTGCCGCCCTGGCGACGGCCGAGCGGGAGCGCGGTGAGGTGCTCCCCCCGGACTACATCCCGAAACAGTCGCTGACCAACGCGACCCGCTACTTCACGCCGCAGCTCAAGGAATACGAAACGGTCGTCCTGAACGCCGAGGACACGCTCAACCAGCTCGAAGGCGACATCTATGGCCGGGTCGTCGGCCAGATCGCTGCCGCGGCCGGCCGGTTGCTGGCCGCAGCCGAAGCGATCGCATACCTCGACGTCGTCGCAACCCTTGCCGAGGTCGCCGTCCAGCGCAACTATGTCGAGCCGGAGCTGACCCACGACGACATCATCGAGATCGAGGCCGGACGTCATCCGACCCTCGAAGCAGTCATCCCGCGCGGCGAGTACGTGCCGAACGACGCCTGCCTGACCGATCGACAGCGGATCGTGATCCTGACTGGGCCGAATATGGCCGGCAAGAGCAGCTGGCTGAGACAAGCCGCATTGATCGTGCTCATGGCCCAGATCGGATCGTTCGTGCCCGCTGATCGGGCCCGAATCGGCCTGGTCGACCGCATCTTCACGCGGATCGGCGCGCAGGACGATATCGCCGGCGGCCAGAGCACGTTCATGGTGGAAATGGTTGAGACCGCCACCATCCTGAACCACGCGACATCCCGGAGCCTGGTTGTCCTCGACGAGATTGGTCGCGGAACCAGCACCTATGACGGCCTCGCGATCGCGCAGGCGATTATCGAGTACATCCACAACGCGCCGGAGCTGCGCTGCAAGACGCTCTTCGCCACGCATTACCATGAGCTGACGCGACTCGAGGCGGTCTTGCCGCAGGTCCACTGCTCGCGGATGGACGTACTTGAGGAAGGAGACCGAATCGTCTTCCTGCACCGGGTCGTGCCGGGCGGCGCCGATCGATCCTATGGCATCCACGTGGCCGATTTGGCCGGCATTCCGAAAGCGGTCGTCAGCCGCGCGCGGGCGCTTCTGAGCGAGCTGGAATCCAATGGGTCGAATGCGCGACCGAAGGCAAAAGAGCCGGCAGCGCAACTCCGCTTCATCGAGGAGCCGAGTCCGGCGCTGGAGAGACTGGAAACGCTCGACATCGACAACTTGACGCCGGTTGAGGCAATCACCCGTTTGTATGAGCTGAAGAGTTTGCTTGATTCCTAGGCCGATCTCATTCGCAAGTTATTCACACTGCGACTTGATTCGTCGGCTACACTGGCAAACGGCCGGGCCCCGCGCGTGTGCCCTTGTGCCGTTTTCACTGATTCCCCGAACGCTGAAGTCAAGGAGAGCGCTGCACCGTGCGCACGAATAGCACCAATAATCGTGTCGGAACCGACGGTTCGAACGGCTTCCAGCACATGATCGAGTGCCGGGACATCGTCAAGACCTACGACACCGGGACTGCCAAGATCCAGGCCCTCAAGGGCATCGATTTCGCCGTCAACGAGGGTGAAATGGTGGCCGTGATGGGGCCGTCCGGTTGCGGCAAGACGACCCTGCTGAACTGCCTCTCAGGCCTCGACAAAGTCGACACCGGCACGATCTTCCTCGAAGGCCAGGATCTGGCCCGGATGAGCGACCGCAAGCGGACCGATTACCGGGCGCGGCGGATGGGCTTCGTCTTTCAGGTCTTCAACTTGCTCCCGGTCCTGAACGCAGTCGAGAACGTCGAGCTCCCGCTGCTGGTCTCCGGCGTCAAGCCGAAGATCGCGCGTGAGAAGGCGATGAACGCGCTCTCCAAGGTCAGCCTCGAGAAGTGGGCGACGCACCGGCCGGCCGAGCTCTCCGGTGGTCAGCGACAGCGCGTCACCGTGGCCCGCTCGATCGTCAATGACCCAGCCATTATCTGGGCCGACGAGCCGACCGGCGCGCTCGACTCATCGACCGCACAGGAGATCATCGACCTGATGATCGACCTCAACAAGCGCAGCAACCTGACCTTCGTGATCGTGACCCACGACCCCGGCGTCGGCGCCCAGTGCGACCGGATCGTGCGCATGATCGACGGCGAGATCGTCGGCCAGGAGATTCTGGTTCATGAGCCGCTGGTTGGCGTAGTAACCCCCTAGTTCGTCCAATAGCGCGACGCGGAGACTGAACGAAAGCCCATGAAAGAACTCTTTGGGATTCCGATGTCGACCTTTGCGACCATCCTGGTCGTGATGCTCGCCATCTGCCTGCTAATCGTCGCCTACATTGCCCTGCGCAAGCCGATCGTCTTCAAGATGGGGCTGCGCAGCATCCCGCGCCGCCCGGCCCAGACGATCCTGATCGTGATCGGCCTGATGCTGAGCACGCTGATCGTGGCGTCAGCGCTCGGCGTCGGCGATACGCTCGACACCTCGGTGCGCGGATTCGCCTACGACCAGCTCGGCGAAATCGACCAAATCATCGTCACCAGCGACCGCGGCGAGGCGGATACCTTTACCGGCAACTACTTCCCCGAAGCGAAATTCGCCGATGTCGAGACTCGACTCTCGGGAATGTCAGACATCGACGGCCTCTTGCCGACCATCTATTCGTCGGTCGCCACGATCAATGACAAGACACAACTCGCGAACTCCCAGGTCTTCATCACGGGTCTCGACCCGTCCCGGCTTGGCCCATTCGGTGGCATCAAATCAACTGATGGCAAGCAGATCGACCTCAATGCCTTCCCCCAGGGCACAGTGGTCGTCAGCGAGGCGCTTTCGGAGGATCTCGGTCTCAAGGTTGGCGACACATTTACCGCCTACGTGAGTGGCCGGTCGACCGACCTGACCGTCGGCGCGATTGCCCGCAACAGTGCCCTCCTCGGATTCGGCAACAATCCCGACGGCACGACGAACAGCTCGGCATTTGCCATGGCGCTACCGCAGGCCCAGGCAATGCTTGGCCATCCCGGCGAGCTGAACAGCATCTTCGTTACCATGACCGGCGGCGTTGAACAGCCGAAGGACCGGATCAAGGCCGTCAACGCCCAGGCCGCAAGTCGACTATCCGGATCCGGGCTCGGCATCTACCAGGGCAAGGCCGATTTCCTCGACGCCGCCGAAGGCATCAGCACCGGATTCACCAGCATCTTCATCGTCCTCGGTCTCTTCTCGATTGCGGCCGGTATCCTGCTGATCGTGCTGATCTTCACGATGCTCGCCGCCGAGCGGCGTCCCGAGATGGGCATGGCCCGCGCGGTCGGCCAGCGTCGCCTCCAGTTGATTCAGCAGTTCATCGCAGAGGGCAGCGGATACGCGCTCGCCGCCGGCGTGGTGGGCGCGGCCATGGGCATCGCCGCCACCTTCCTCATGGGCGCGGTGCTGAATTCCCTGCTTGGGGACGCATTCCCGATCCACGCCAGGATCACGTCGACGTCGCTCATTTCCGCCTATGCGCTCGGTGTCGTCATCACCTTCGTCACCGTCGTGGCAGCGTCATGGAAAGTCAGCCGGCTCAATATCGTCGCCGCGGTGCGGGACATTCCCGATATCACAGTGTCGAAGCGCCGCAAGCGCACGTTGGTCTGGGGCGGCCTGCTGATCCTGGCCGGCGTTGCCCTGACGCTTGGCGGTACCAGTTCCGGGAAAGCGTTCCCGTTCTACGCCGGCATTAGCCTGCTGCCCTTCGGCATTGCCATGTTCGCCCAGTTCTTCGGCGTGCCGGGTCGACTGGCCTTCTCGCTCGTCGGACTCTGGCTGGTCGTCGTTTGGCTGCTGCCGGATAGCGTCTTCGAGAAGGTCTTCGGCAAGTACGACGGCGGCATCGAGATGTTCTTCCTCTCGGGCATCTTCCTGGTGATCGGGTCGACGATCCTGATTGTTCAGAACACAACGACCTTGCTCCGCGGCGTCACCGCGCTTGGCGGGTTATTCAAGTCGAAACTCGCCGCTGTCAAGCTGGCAGTGGCCTACCCTGGTCAGGCGCGCGGCCGCACCGGCATGGCGATCGCTATGTTCAGCTTGATCATCTTCTCGCTCGTGATGATCGCTACGATCTCCGAGAACCTGACCGCCGCGTTCCTCAACAAGGACGCACTTGCCGGGTGGAACGTCCAGGCCGACACCAATGCCGGGCAACCGGTCCCCGATTTCCAGAACAAGGTCGCGCAGGCGCCAATTGACCAGAGCGAGATCAAGGCGATCGGCAAGCTAACACGCAGTAACAGCGGAATGGTGCCGATGCAGGAAACCGGGCCTACGACTGGCCCCCAGGGCAGCTTCACCCTGTTCGAGATGGATCCGACGTTCCTCGATACCACCAAGTGGAAATTCTCGTACCGCGCCAATGGCTACGACTCCGACCAGGCGATCGTCGATGCGATGAAGTCCGATTCGACGCTCGTCGTCGTCGACGAGTCCGCGGTCTTCGGCAACGATTTTGGACCGCCGTCGACACTCGAGCTGCCCGGCTTCAAACGGGACGGCAAGTCGTTCGCGCCGGTTCAAATCGCGTTGACGAATGCCGATGGCACCACCAAGACCAATGTGACGGTGATCGGCATCATCGACTCGTCAGTCTCGACGCTTTTCGGGATGTATGGCTCCGGACCGACCCTCGATCCGGTTATTGGCCCGTCGCCGACCGAGCGATACTTCATCCAGACGACCGACAGCGCCGATACGGTGGCGATCGCCCGGGCGATCGAGGGCGCGGTCATCAAGGATGGCGTGCGGGTGACGTCGATCCAGAAGGCGCTCGAGGATGCGCAACGG
>DASQCG010000270.1:0-10524 GCA_035634825.1 Thermomicrobiales bacterium
GGAGATTTCGATCCCCGGCGAGAGCGAAACCGGTTTGCCTGGAGCAATTAATTCGATCACCGCACTGAATGGAGATGATTGCGTGAAATTCATGTTGCTGATCTACGGAGATGAGCATGCGCTCGACAATGAGGCGCGCGATGCCTGCTACGTCGAGTCCGCTGCGCTCAGCCGCGACCTCGCCGCCAGCGGCCACTTCATCGGCGCGAATCCGTTGCACCTGACCAACTCGGCCACCAGCGTCCGCGTGCGCGCCGGCAAGCAGGTTGTCACCGACGGCCCCTTCGCCGAAACGCGCGAGCAATTCGGCGGCTACTTCCTCGTCGACGCGAAGGACAGGGACGAGGCCATCGAGATCGCCGCCCGCATCCCCGGCGCGCGCTGGGGCACCGTCGAAGTCCGCCCCGTCCTCGAAATCCCCGGCCTCCCGGACCAATAGCCTCCCCGGCGCGGTCGCCGTGCCGCGCCGTGGCCGAGCATCGCTATGGTCTTGACGGGATTGGCGCATTCCGAATTGAAACAGGACTTCGCCAGCGCCCGCAGCTAAAGGCGCGGGCTGAGAATTAATAACGCCCTTCGGGACTTCAAAGGCAGTCGGCTTCAGCCGCCTTATCCTCATTCAGCCCCGGCCTTCAGTCCGGGGCGGCGCAGGTCGGATCGCAGCTGGCTCACGGCCGATTCAAGCATCGCCGCACCCACTGGCCAGAATGTGGAACTTGCTTGTGTGCCTCCCTGTCGATTTCCGCGCTCCCCGTTCGACAACCTGATGACGGCGTCGTTCATCAGAATCCCGGAGGAGCTCGTGAAGTACCTGTGCCTGGTCTACCATGAAGAATCGAAGCGCAGCGCCATGTCCCGCAGCGAGGCAGAGGCGATCTTCGATGCGCTGCTCGAATATCGGGACGAGCTCCGTCAGAGCGGTCACTACATCGCCTCCGCTCCATCGCAGGCCGAACAAGCAGCCACGACCCTTCGCATCTGGAATGGATCCATGTCGATCACCGACGGACCCGCCGCCGGCCCCGGAGAGCAACTGAGCGGCTTCTACGTCATCGACGCCTTCGACCTCAACGACGCGATCCGGGTCGTCTCCCGGATACCATCCGCCCGCCTCGGTTGCATCGAGCTCCGCCCGCTGACCGAGTTCGCGACGCGGTAGGGTGATACCAGGGGTCTCAATCAGCCGCTGGGAGTCTGGAGGCAAGAATGAACACGGTCAGATCAACCATCTCGATGTCCGTCGACGGCTACATTACCGGCCCCGATGACAACCACGACCACCCGTTGGGCGTCGAAGGGGAGCGCCTGCATGACTGGATGTTCGACCCTGAAAGCGCCGCGAACGAGATCAACGCGCACGTCAGGCGCGAGATGTCGGAGGGTATCGGCGCGGTCGTGATCGGCCGGTGCATGTTCGACCTCGGCTGGGAGCCCTGGGGCCGAGCAAATCCGTTCGGCGCGCCGCTGGTCGTGACGACGCACCGGGAGGACGAGCCAATCGAAGCTGAAGGCAAACCGCCGATAACGTTCGTCACCGGCGGCCTCGATGCCGCACTGGACCAGGCACGACACGTGGCCGGGGATCGTGACATCCTGATCGCCGGTGGCGCCGACATCATTCGTCAGAGCATCGCCGGCGGTCACCTCGACGAGCTCCAGATCTCGCTCGTCCCGCTCCTGCTCAACGGCGGCAAGCGCCTCTTCGACGGCTCGTTCCCGGACCTCATCGAGCTGGAACCAATCCGCACGCTCGAATCCCCCACTGCCACACATATCCGCTACAAGGTGGTTAAGGGTTGAGAGTCGAGGGAATGAAAGAGTCAACTAGGAGCAGGAATGCACTGTCCAAAACCTAAAACCTAAAACCTAAAGCCTAAAACCCAACACCCACAGCCCCGCTACCATTAGCACATGACTGACAGATTCAACCCCGCCCTTTTTACCGTCGACACCGTGTCCCGCCTTGTCGCATCGCAGTTCCCGCACTGGGCCGATCTGCCGGTCCGCGAGGTCTCGCTCCAGGGTTGGGATAACCGCACATTCCGCCTCGGCGACGAGCTCTCGGTCCGGCTACCGAGCGCCGCCGGATACGTGCCGCAGATCGGTAAGGAGCACCGCTGGTTGCCCCGTCTCGCGCCCTGCCTGCCGCTGCCGATCCCCGTCCCGATCGCGAAAGGGCAACCGGCCGAAAACTACCCATCGGAGTGGTCCGTTTACCGCTGGCTCCCCGGGGAGCCAGCGGCGACCGCGTGCATACCTGATCTCACCCGGTTCGCAAGCGATCTTGCGCAATTCCTCGGTGCGCTCTATCGCATCGACCCGGGTGACGGACCGCCTGCCGGACCGCACAGCTTTTATCGCGGCGGCCAGCTCTCAACCTACGACGCCGAGACCCGCCGCTCGATCGAAACACTGGCTGATGAGATCGACCCCGATCTGACCACTGCCATCTGGGAGGACGCACTCGCCGCAAGTTGGCAGGAACCGCCCGTTTGGGTCCACGGCGACGTCGCCGTAGCCAACCTGCTGGTTCAGGATGGCCATCTCAGTGCCGTAATTGACTTCGGCTGCTCGGCCGTCGGCGATCCCGCCTGCGACACCGTCATCGCCTGGACGTACTTGTCCGGCAAGAGCCGGCAAGTATTCCGCAGCGAGCTCCCGATGGACCCCAGCGCCTGGATCCGCGGCCGCGGCTGGGCCCTCTGGAAAGCCCTCATCCTCATCGAGGGCTACCGCAAAACCGATCAGGCCAAGGCCAACGAAGCCCGCCGCATCCTCACCGAAGTCCTCAGTTCACCGCTATAGAGAAGCATGCAGCCGCCCGCAAAACGTAGCGCGGTGCGGCAGCCCCGCGCCCATGCGTAATAAGCACCTACGCAGGCAGTGACCGCCCGACGGAATCGGAAAATGTGACCGCAAGTGGGGATGAGCACCACGCGGGGCTACCGCACTGCGCTACGTTCGCGCGCACTGACCTTCAGCCCCTTCAGTGGGCTTATCGTGGTTTAGCCCGCGCCTTTAGCCGCGGGCGGCGCCGCAACGCCGGTTTCCTTGCATCGAGCCAGTCCCCGGAACGCCCAAGTCGCACATTGCCATGTGACGCTACGAGGCCCTGTCCCATTTCGTTCCCTCAACCCTCCACTCTCAACCCTTAACCCGCCTCACATCACCGATGGCGCTTCGATCCCCAGTAACGCCAACCCATTGGCCAGCGCCTGCCGCGTCGCATCGACCAGCGCCAATCGCGCCGATCGCACCGGTTCCTCGCTCTGCAGCACCGGGCAGGCGTGGTAGAAGTCGCTGAAGGCCTTGGCAACTTCGTAGACATAATTGGTGATCAGCAACGGCCGGAACTCCGCCGCCGCCCGCTGGACCTCGTCCGGCAGCTGCGCGATCAACTGCAGCAGGCTCAGCTCCTCCGGCTGCAGCTCCGTGAACTGAACCGCCGCCGACCGCTCCTTCGCGTTCTCGAGGATCCGGCAAGCCCGGGCATGCGCGTACTGGATATAGGGGGCCGCGTGACCATCGAATGACAGCGCCTCCTCGATGTTGAATGTGACTGTCTTGTTGTTGTCCCGTGCCAGCATCGCGTACTTGAGCGAGCCAATGCCGACCTGCTTTGCGACTTTCGCTCGCTCGTCATCCGGCATCTCCGGGTTCTTCTCGGCGATGATCTCGCCCGCCCGCGCCAGCACCGCATCCCGCACGTCGTCATATTCCGGGGCGTTGCCCTTTCGGGAAGAAATCACGCCCTCCGGCAGGATCACCATCTCGTAGCCGAGGTGGTGCGCGTTCTTCGCTTGCTCGAAGCCCCACAGCTCAAGGATCTTGAAGATCTGGTCGAAGTAGAGCGACTGCCGCACATCGACCACCCAGATCGCCCGGTCGATGTGCAGATCCTCGAACTTCCGCCGGGTCAGCTCCAGATCCTTGGTCGAGTAGAGCGTGGTTCCGTCCGATCGTAAGACCGGCATCGTCCGGTAGGTTTCGTTCTTGAGCCCGAGCTTCTCGTCGATCTTGACGACGGCCACGCCGCCCTCGCCGATCTCCGCGATGCCCTTCTGCAGCAGCTCCCGGACGATCTCCCGCCCCGCCTCTTCGACCTCGCTCTCGAAGAACCAGATATCAAAGTGCGCGCCCAGCTCATCGAAGATTCGCCGGAAATCGACCAGGCTCCACTCCCGCGTCTCCTTCCAGAGCGCGACGAATTCGGGATCCTTGCTCTCCCAGCGCTGGAAGGTCTGCCGGACCTCCTCCCGCCACTTCGGCTCGTGCGGGAACCACTCGATTTGCGGGGCCAGCTCTTCCCACTGCTCCAGCCGCTCCTCGGGCGTCGTGGTCGGCTCCGGCTCATCGCCGACCGGCGCCGGGATCATCTCCGGCCGCTCGACCACCTCCCGCAGGTGCTCCCCGATGACCGGCCAGAACCGGACGATCACCTCCGGGTCGCGCAGCTGCTCAGGGTCGAGCTCCGTCCCCTGCGTCACCCGGCCCAGCAGGTAGGCGATGTCCTCGCCCTCGACCGCCCTGGACCGCCAGACGTACTTGAGCAGCCGGTCGATGTTGGCGACGAACGCCTTGTCTTCCTTCATCAGCAGCGACAGGAATGACGTCACTTCCTTGCGGATGTTCAGCCGCTGGTTGGATTCGGTGTAGATCCTGGCGAGCCACCGACCCTTGAGCTGCGGATCGCTCGGCTCCTGCCCCTTGTGAAACGTCTCGTAGCACCAGAGGCACTTGATCACGTGCATGCCGATGTCGCCGGGATAGGTCGCCGTCAGCACGGGATACCCGGCCGCAGACTGCAAGTTGCTGACCGCGATGCCGATACAGCTATTCCGTAAATGGCCGACGTGGAAGGACTTGTGCGTATTCGGCTGCGAGTGCTCGACCAGCACTCGTTCCGACCGTTCGGGGCCGTAGCCATACTCCGCGCCCTGGCTCAGGACCGTCGAGATGAGCTGGCCGGCGATTGCGTTGGCGTCGAAGTAGATATTGATGAAGCCGTTGGCTGCCTCGACCCTGGCGAAGCCGTTGTTGGTCCCGACCTTCTCGGCGATCTCCGCCGCCAGCGACTGCGCCTTCTCCCGCGTCGCCGCACCGGCCAGCTGCTTGGCCTCCTTCCTGGAGAGCCCCTCGAGCTTGCCCGCCGCCTCCAGCTCGGCCATCGCCAGATCACCGGCCAGTTGATGCGCGACCGAAGACGCCACGCCCCACGTTCCGGCAAACGGAACCGGCCGGATATCGATCGGGCCACGCGGTGTCAGGCCACGCTCGGAGAGAGCCGCGCTGATCGCTGCCCGCGCCGATTCCGCCTCCCGCGCAATGATTCCCGAATTCGCCGGACCGTCCTGCCCCGCCATGACTATCAGTTCCTGTTCCAATGCAATCTCTGAATCCGCCGGGAGTTTCCGGCAACACATAAGTCTAGTCGAGGAGTCGAAGAGTCGAGAAGAAGGCGAGCAGGCGAGAAGGCGAGCAGTCGGAAAACCGAAAACGAGAAACGAGAAACGAGAAACGAGAAACTGGAAACTTCATCCAAAACCCAAAACCTAAAACCCAAACTCGCCGGTTGACGTTGTTACCTCGGAGCCCCATGCTGCATTCATATGGTCGCCCGCTCCAGTTCACCGGATGGGAGTGCACCATAGAACGCGCGTCTGCCAATTCCGCATCGTCCCTCCTCCCGCTGCCGCTCACGCCCCTCATCGGACGCGAACGCGAGATCCGGGAGGTCGCGGCGCAGCTTCGCCGGGATGACGTCCGCCTGATCACCCTGACCGGTCCCGGCGGTGTCGGCAAGACCCGCTCCGCCATCGCCGCCGGATCCGAAGCCGGCGCCGACTTCGAGGACGGCGTCGTCTCGGTCGAGCTCGCGCCGATCCTGGACCCGCCCCAGGTCATACCCACCATCGCCCGCGCCTTCGGTATCCAGGAAGGCGGCGATCCCCTGCCGGCTCGCCTTGCCAGCCGCCTTCACGACGAGCACGTGCTCCTGATCCTCGACAACTTCGAGCAGGTTATCGATGCCGCGCCCGATGTCGTCGATCTCCTCTCGGCCTGCCCCGGCCTCACGGTTCTGGTCACGAGCCGGGAGCCGCTCAAGGTCGGCGGCGAACGGGAGTACCCGATCGCCCCACTCCCCCTCCCGGGCAACTCCCACGCCGGCTCGCTCGACGAGATCGCCCGCTCGGCCGCGGTCCGCCTCTTCACCGAGCGGGCCCAGGCCGTGCTCCCCGATTTCGCGCTGACGACCGACAACGCCGGGACCATCCTCGAGATCTGCCGCCGGGTCGACGGTCTGCCCCTCGCCATCGAGCTTGCCGCCGCCCGGGTCAAGGCCCTGCCGCCCGCCGCGCTCCTCGATCGGCTGGATCAGCGCCTCCCCCTGCTCGCCGGCACTCGCCGGGACCGACCCCACCGGCAGCAGACCATGCGCGACGCGATCGCCTGGAGCTACGACCTCCTCCCCGTCGATGAGCAGGCGCTCTTCCGCCGGCTCGGCGTCTTCGTCGGCGGCTTTACGCTCGACGCGGCCGATGCGCTCTCCCCGGTCGCCCGTTCCACCGGCGCCGGGGTCGTCGATGGGGTCGCCTCGCTCGTGGACAAGAGTCTCCTCCGCCAGGAAACGACGGCCGAGAACCAGCCCCGCTACCTGATGCTGGAGACGGTCCGCGAATTCGCCCTCGAGCAGCTCCAGGAAAGCGGCGAGACGGTTGCCACCCGCCACGCGCACAGCGCCTGGTGCACCATCGTCGTCGAGCAATGGTGGGATTACTGGAATTCGGACGACGACACGCTCCTCGCCCGGCACAAGCCACCGCAGCTCGACGCCGAATACGACAACCTGAGATCCGCGCTCTCCTGGATGGAAGCGACCGGTAACGGTGCCGGACTCGCCCGCCTGGCCGGTTCCGTCTGGTGGTTCTGGCTGCTGCACGGACCCCGCAGCGAGGGCCGCTACTGGCTGGATGTCGCCCGCCGCGCCAATGCCCGCAGCCCGATCTCCGACTCCCTGATGCTCCGGGTCCTGCAGGGCGTCTGCTCCCTCGCCCGCAACCACGGCAACTACGACGAAGCCATCACTGTCGGCCGGGAATCGCTCCGGCTGGCCCGCCGCATCGGCAACAAGCCGGGTGAGGCAATGGCGGAAATGGGACTCGGCTATGTAGCCCTCGCCCAGGGCGACTACGACTTCTCCGAGGAGATCTCCGGGCGCTCCCTCGAGCTCTTCGAAGAGCTCGGTGATCGCCGCTGGACCTCGATCATTCGCGTCCACATGGGGCAAGCCGCCTACGGCCGCGGCGAGCTCGATCGCGCCGCCGCGGTCTTCACCGACGCCGTCACATCGCACCAGCGTATCGCCGACACCTTTTACGAGGCGCTCTCCCACGAATACCTCGGCCTCGTGCTGTGCGAGCAGGGCGAGTGCCGCCCGGCGGCCGAGCATTTCGCGGCCGCTGTCCCGATCTGGCGCGCGCTCAACAGCCGCGAGAACATGGCCGAGTGGCTGGCCGAGGTCGCCACATTGGCCGCGGCTACGGATTCCGCTGCCCAGTCAGCCCGGCTGCTCGGCGCCGCGACCAGCCTGCGCGAGGCGATCGGTCACGCCTTTGTCTTGCCGGAGCTGGCCGCCTTCGAGCGCACCGAGCGCGCTATCCGATCGGTGTTGGGCCCGGATGCCTTCGAGGCGGCCCGGACCGCCGGAGCGGCCGCTGATGTCGAGCAGTCCCTGGCCGAAGCGACGGCTTTCCTCGGCACGCTGATCGATCCGGAGACACCGCCTGCCCCGGACTCCGCCCCGAATCCCTTCCGGCTGACGCCGCGTGAGCAAGAGGTGCTATCTCTGCTCGCCCAGGGCCACAGCGATCGCGAAATCGCCGACGCCCTCTACATCGGCCTCCGCACCGCCCAGACTCACGTCGCCAACCTCCTCGCCAAGCTCGAAGTCAGCAACCGGGCCGAGGCCGCCGCCCTTGCGGTCCGGCAGGGCCTCGCCTGAGCCACGGCCTCCTCCGTACCCGTTACGGAGATCCCTCGCATCCTTCCCGAAGCAAAGATACGTAGTGCGGTTACGTAATTCTCCGGATGTGCCGGAACGCCGGCCTGCCCATGATGGAGCCATGGTTGAACGTAGCGATGTTCGACGTGATCCAAGAGGAAGGTTCCAACTGATGTTTCAGGGTTTTGGTCTTAACGACACGCAGATTCAGGCCAACATGCTCCGGATGGACGATATGCGCGCGGACGCCGAGCGTCGCCGCCCGATCGATTACACCGCCGAGCCGACAGAGCGCCGCCAGCTCCGCTTCAGCGTGCGCCTGCCCCGGTTCACCCTCGTCCGCCGGCTGACCCCAACCGGCACAGCCTCCGCCTGACCCCCCAACCCGCCTGCCCAGCCACAGGCGAAACCAGCACGCGGGCCGGCATGCCCGCACCATTCCCCATCACGGTCGCCTAGCCAGCCAGCAAGGGCGACCGTGATGTGCTGTAACGCGCTGTTGGCGCTGGTAGCCTGCAGGTGCTGGTAGCCTGCAAGGGCGACGACAACTGCCCGATCTCCCATAGTGGGCTCAGCCCCGTCGGGGCTGGGAGAGCGTCACGCATGAACTGGCCACGACTGATTGGATCGATCGCCGCCTGCCAGGCCGCAGGCGGTGTTGGCGCAATCGCCACCTCGGATGGGCTCAAGGACTGGTACCCAAGCCTCAGGAAACCCTCGTTCAATCCGCCGGGCAGTGTCTTCGGCCCGGTCTGGACCACGCTCTACCTGCTGATGGGCACCGCCGAGTACATCGTCTCGCAGTACGACGGCGACGAAGCGGTCAAGCGACGGGCCCAATCATTGTTCGCACTCCAGCTGGGGATGAACGTGGGCTGGTCGTTCCTCTTCTTCAAGCTCAAATCACCCCTCGCGGCCCTGATCGAGCTGATCGCCCTTCTCGGCGCCATCATCGCCACGATTGCTGCCTTCGCCCGCATCTCGCGTCTCGCCGCCGCCCTGCTCATCCCTTATCTACTCTGGTCCACCTTCGCCGCCATACTCAACGCATCCATCTGGCGCTTGAACCGGTAGGTTGCAGGAAGTAGGTTGTTGGGTCCCAAGGTTGCGAGCGCTGACAACCGTCCCGTACGCGATGCCCCGAAACCTAAAACCCAACTGCTCTCCTCCGCTCCTTCGTGACTCCGCTACAATCCCTCAACGACCATCACCAATTCCCAGGAGCGACCAGACCATGGCCGATCTGCACCCCCGATCCAACGGAACCCGTCCCTCGCCCATCGCCGCGACCGAGGTTGCCGCCACGCGCACGCCGACCGAGGGCGCATCCCTCCTCCCGCCGCGCGTCTACCACGACCCCGACGTCCTCACTTACGAGCTCGAGGAGTGGTTCGCGAAGGGCTGGATCTTCGTCGGGCGGGAAGAGGAGATCGAGCTGCCCGGCCAGTATTTCCTGACCCAGCTCTGCGGCGAGAACCTGATCATCGTCCGCGACACCGACGACACCATCCGCGCCTTCTTCAACGTCTGCCGGCACCGCGGCGCCACCTTATTGGAAGAGGAGCGCGGCCGCGTCCCCCGTATCCAGTGCCCGTACCACGCCTGGGTCTACGACCTCGACGGCACCCTGCACAAGCCGCGCCACACCGACATGCTCGAGGATTTCAACCTCGACGAGTTCGGCCTCTACCCGGTCAATCTCGCCACCTGGCAGGGCTTCATCTACGTCAATATCAGCAACGATGCCGAGCCGCTGCTCGACGTGCTGGACGACATGCCTGCCTATTTCGAGCGGTACGACCTGGCCGGCCTCCGCCGCGCCCGCATCATCGAGTACGACGTCAAGGCCAACTGGAAGGCCATCATCGAGAACTACTCCGAGTGCTACCACTGCCCCGGCGTCCACCCCCAGCTCAACAAGATCACGCCCTACAACCTGGGCGAGTGGATCCCGAGCGAGGGCCCGTGGAAGGGGAGCTGGATGCCCGTCACCGGCGAGCACGACACCCTGACCATGGACGGCCAGCTCCACGGCCGCAAGTTCATCGACGGTACCACCGAGGACGACCACAAGAAGATCTACTACTTCATCGCCTGGCCGAACATGCTGATCAGCCTCCACCCGGATTACCTGATGACCCACCGCCTGATCCCGCTCGCGCCGGACCGCACCTACATCGCCTGCGAGTGGTTCTTCGAGCCCGAGAGCATCGCCGATCCAGCGTTCGACCCGAGCGACGCGATCGACTTCTGGGACCTGACCAACCGCCAGGACTGGCACGTCTGCGAGCTGCAGCAGAGGGGAACCGGCAGCCGGGCCTACACCGCCGGCCGCTTCACCGGCATGGAAGCCGGCGTCCACGCCTTCGACATCCACGTAGCGGATAGATACGCCAACGACGGCGCATTAACGGAGCTCAACCGCATAAGCAAGGAAGAAGCCAGCAGCCGCCCCAACCTGGCCGGCCGCAAACGCGTGGCCGAAGCGGGAACCTCGGAGCAATAACTAATCTACTCCTTTG
>DASQCG010000271.1:0-5914 GCA_035634825.1 Thermomicrobiales bacterium
TGGCCTGGTCGCCGTTCTGGGTGAAGTTCGTGCCCTTCGCCGGTCCCGACTCTGGCAACGTGACCTCGATCCCGGGGTTGCACTTCATCGCCAAGAACGTGGCCGGGTACCGGGGCGAACGGACCTCGGCCAGCGAGTATCTGACGGTCTGGGGTCTGACCTGGACGATCGCGATACTCTTCCTGGTCGTCGAGACGGTTGCCACGTGGCCGCCACGCGTCGATGACCCGGCGCGGCAAGCACAGCCGCCCTATGTGCGCGGGGTGATCGTCGCCTCGGTGATCATCATCGCGATGATCGCGCTGGCGCTGCCGGCGCCGGTGATCGTCCTCGCCGGAATCCCGATGGCGCTGGCGCTGCGTCTGATCTGGATCCGGATCGACGCTCCGCGAGACCTGACGATGCTGGTCAGCGCACTCTATGCGGCCGGTTGGGGCATCACCATCCTGACCGAGTTCTTTTACATCCAGGATGTCTTTCACGGCCGCTTCAACACGCTCTTCAAGATCTACTACCAGGTCTGGACCATGGTCGGCATCGCCGGGGCGCTCGCGCTCGTTCTGCTCTGGCGGCGAGCCGCTGCACTGGCGGTGCCGCGCGCGCTCCTGACGGCCGGGATGGCGGTGGCGATCGTGGCCGGGATGGCCTACCCGATCATCTCGATCAAGACCTGGTTCGATTATCTGAACCCGACGCGCGACTGGGTCGGGCTGGATGGGCTGGCCCAGCATGGGACCGAAGCATTCGTCCTCGATCCGGCGAACCCCACTCGCAACACGGGCCAGTCGGAGGCCGATGTCGCGGCGATCCGCTGGCTGAACGACCACGCCCAGCCGGGCGACGTCGTGCTGGAGGCGCCCGGCTGCAGCTACACGATCAACACCGAGCTGCCGACCGGCCGCTTCGCGACCTTCACCGGCATCCCAACCGTGATCGGGTGGGGGTACCACGAGACACAGTGGCGAGGCGGGCAGCCGGACCTGCTCAATGCAATCGGACCCCGGGCCGGCGACGTCTCCTCCATGTACGGGGACCCGAACCCGGCCCAGAACCCGCTCTTCGACGAGTACCACATCACGTTGATGGTGGTCGGCGACCTCGAGAAGTACGGCGCGGGCCTCAAGGACGGGGATCAGCCGGTGTGTGCGGTCGCCGGACCATTCGAGTCGATCACCGTCGCGGGGTATCCCGGCACCGGCTGGGAGCTGGTCTACGACGGCGAGACGAAGATCTACCGCCGCGCCACCAAGGCTCCGTAGCTCGCAGCAATAACGTTTCATTAAGGTTGTCTTTTCTGTAGCACAGGACATTTCACTATTGGCTGCCGTCCCCTAGAGTGGGTGTACGGTCACCTGACGCTGGAGACAGGTGCGCCCATTTTTAACGGAGGGTCTGTGATGGTCGCCTCGTATGTGGATATGTCGACGTATAAGGGTTTGGGTTCACGCGCGCGCGTAGTGGATCCGTCCCTCGAGTCGGAGCCGGTTCACCTGGACACGTTGCGCGAGATGGGCTGGAATGTTGAATGCCGTGGCTGCTACTGGCTTGCCCGCCACGAGCATCGGCGGATCGAGCTTTTCCGGGATGGTCGCGTTATCTTCAAGGACCCGACAATCACGGCGGTGTATCAGCTCGATGACGAATGGCTCAAGGTGATTCGCTTCGTCTGGCCAAACGTCCAGTTCTGATCAACCGAATCTGACTTGCTCGTAGTGGCGGCGCGGCTCCGGACAGCCCGCCGCCATTACGCTGTCTGCGGAACGGCCACCTGTTCACCATTGCCGAGGAGGTACGGTCGATGTCGCACAAGGTGCACGCCGCTGATCCAACCGCTCCCCTGAAATCGATCCGGCGCTTCGATGTCTTTGCCGAGGTCAACCGGCTCAAGGCCCTCGACGAAGGGCGGCCCGAAGACGAAGCCAAGGGCTACGGGATCTGGCTGGCCAAAGTGGTGGCCTCGCGGAGATACGGGCAGAAGGCCGATCGGGACGGTCACGCGGATGGATCGGCAGGTCGCGAGGCGGGGCCAAAGCGCTCGCAGGTCGAGGGGTTCAAGGCGGTCGGTGGCGAGTTGCAGACCGACGAGACGTTCGATTCCGAGATCATCGATCGGATGGGTAGCCGGTTCTACGACGATGTATTCGCACCGGCGATCAAGGATGCCATCGAGTCCGGCAAGAAGTACGAGGATATTCGCGACTCGATCCGGACGGACTGGAAAGCCCGCCGGTAAATGCGACGGGGGCGAGCAGAACTCACCCCCGTCCATGCTCGTGTTGTCAGAGACGGCGCTCTTCGCGACGTCATCGGGTTACCGGGCGATCTTGAATGCGATCGGTGTGTCCAGCGCGCGCTCCTGGCGGCGCTGCGGGCAACCGGCGATCCAGCTCCCGGACTTGACCATCGAATGACCGATGATCTGCCGAATCGACGCGAAGATCGAGGGCCGGCGACCCTTGGCCTCCCGCACCAGCGCATCGCGCTCGGCCTTGCGAATCCGCTCCTGCACATAGTAGTCAGCGGATCCAGCTACGAGAAGAGAGATGTGGCTGTTGGCCTGCATGGTAGTGAACTCCTGAAATGGCGCTTGAACCGATGTCTGCGCCCGAATTGACGAATCAAAGTCACAGTGAATTCCCCAGGCTCATCATGATCCGCGTGAGCCTCGCGCGGGTTAACGGTCGGTGATTTCGCACTCTGCAACATTGGAGTAACCTCCTCACAATTCGAATTCCGGTCACGGCAGATCCGGAGCTGCCGTGCTGTCTGTTTCTCCGTGCCCGGCGTCCCGGGCGCAGATTTGGAAGGTGGTGGGGTGGAAACAAAAACCCCGGCTGGAGTGTCCAGACCGGAGTGGGGTGTCTACGTCAGATTGTGGACCTGAGGGTCACCACAACGTTGAAGCGCACACTCCACCGGAGCCGGTCTGGACACAATTGGGTGCCAGCGTGTAGTGGGTCATAACCATTTGCGTCTCCTTTCCCGGTCTCCGTGGCCTTCGCCGCGGGTAGTGCGCGCCGCTCGTTCGCGGCAACGTTCAGCATCTTGTCACACAGGCTACGGCCTGTCAACCCCCCAATTTTTGGCGGTCGAGAACGTCGAGGAACTCGCGGGGCGAGACGATGCGAACCGACTGGTACGCATCGAGCGCCAGGAATTGCTTGTCGCCGGTGACCAGATATTCGGCATCGCCACTCACCGCAGTGGCCAGAACAAGGTCGTCCTCCGGGTGGGACGCGACGCCGCTGATCCGAGCAGTTATGGGTACAACCTCTGCAAACGTTCGGAGAGTGTCCAAGTAGTAGCGAATGATCTGGGGAGGGATTCGTTGACGCCAATACTGCGATTGCCAGGCACGCGCAACTTCTTCGAGAACATGCTCTGAGATGATCAGGTCATATCGCTGGTCACCCCAGGCCCGACGCAGATCTGCAAGAGGGCCATGTCTCGAAGGCATTGCCCCGACGAGCACATTCGAGTCCAGGGTTGCCCGGGTCACGCGCTCCGTCGTTCCTCTCTGTCAGCGCGGAGACGTGCCCGCGCTTCAGCGACAGAGCGGGCCGCTTCACGCTCGATTTCTTCCGGTTGAACATCGGCGAACGCTGCGCTCAATTCCTCAAGAGTCTTGAATCGATCCTCGCGTTCGCGCTCTACTCGCTCGAGGCGTTCGAGATCGGCGACGGAGACGATTGCCGCGACCGGGATGCCGGACTTTTCGACGATTACCCGATCGTGGTCGTGATAGACCTTGTTCACCAGGGCGCTGAAGGTGCTGCGCGCTTCGGTCAGTTTGATGGCACGTGTCTTGCCCATAATTCCTGCCTCACGTTTCTGTACGGATCTGTACAGTTCTGTGCATCCTAGCTCGCCGCAGGACGCAGGTCAACCCGGTAGCACGGGCAGGGTCACAGCCCTGTCCACAGGCGGTTCGAAATAGCTATACTCTCAATACGTCCGCTTACGAGATGTAAGCACTAGTGTTCATCCTGTGGAGTTGATGTCGTGCAGAGCACCGTTAATGTCGTTCCCGAGAAATATGCAGACCTGTTGGAGTGGGATACCAAGGCCTACGCCCACGTGGCGACCATCGGGCCGAACGGCGAGCCGCAGAACAACCCGGTTTGGTTTGACTGGGATGGCTCGGCGATCCGATTTAGCCAGACCACCACGCGCCAGAAACTGAAGAACGTTGAGCGAGAGCCACGGGTCGCCCTCTCGATCCTCGATCCCCAGAATCCATACCGATACCTCGAGGTTCGCGGCACCGTCGTGGCTGTCGAACCTGACCCCGACAAGGCCTTCATCGACCGGATGGCGCAGAAGTATCTGGGCAAGGATAAGTACCCGTGGAACCGGCCAGGTGACGAGCGCGTCGTGATCGTCGTCGAGCCTGAGCATACGAGCTCGATGGGGTAATCCCCTTCGCCTGTCGTTAACAAGACCCGCCACCGGATACGGTGGCGGGTCTTTTCGCGTATTCGACCGTTCAGTGTGTCCGATCGTGCCGAAAGTCATGTCATTACACCTTGAGCTTCGTGTTGTCGTGTGCTACTCTGACACAAACTGTACGTACGCTTCAGATGAGAGTTGCCAAATGACAGCAGTCAACATTCCGGGGTTGCTGACAGTTGCGGACGCGGCGACAGAGTTGAGTCGCTCTACCGAGCAGGTGCGGCGTTACCTGCGCGAGGGACGGCTGCGTGGACGCCGGCTCGGCGGCCAATGGTTCATCGAAGAGGACGCCTTGACGGCTTTCCGCGAAGCCCTCAACGACCAGAGCTCGTATCTCGACAAGCTCCGCTCAGCAGGCCAGATCCAGGCGCTCGATGGCGTGATCGGCATCGGCCATGGCGGCGGAAGCAATATCGCCGAGGGGAAGGATTCGTATCGCCGGTCGTCCTGGTGGCGCCGGTAGCGGAAGAGGGACCAGCAGATGGCATCTGATGACCGGCCAGTCGCGTTCGTCGATTCCTCCGCAATCGTCGCACTTGTCGACCAGGACGATGCGGCGCACTCCGCAGCCGCCGACGCGTACTACGAGCTCTGCTCGTCCAACTACCGCCTCTTCACGACCGATCACGTTGTTGTTGAGGCGTACGACTTGCTGCTGAACGGCGTCGGCCCTGTTGTCGCGGCCACCTGGCTGCGAAATCATCGGCTCCCCGTCTACTGTACGGACGAGACCGACCTGACGGCGGCACAGGCGATCCTGACAGGTCGACCGGCGGACTCGCCGGTCTCCTTCACCGACGCGTTGAGCCTGGCGGTCATGGAGCGACTGGGTGTCGCCGACGCATTCGCGGTCGATCCGGCGTTCCTGAACGCGCTGAGCTAGGCAACCTGAGGACGGACGTCGATGCAGAGCCCTACGGTCGGACAGGAGCGCATAGTGGACCGGCCAAGGTTTTGCCCGCAATGCGGCTCCGCCACCACAGCCATGGGGCTGCGCTGTACGGTCTGCGGCCTCATGTTTGCAGATATCCAGCCAATTGCGAACTTCTGGGATCGTCCCAACCTGCCAATTCGCCGTGCCGCTAACGACGGCCATTTCGTTGACCCCTATCAGAGTGCAATCGAGCCCGATGAAGAGGGCGACCCCGATACGGCGTCGCTCGCTACCGTGCCATACGCGCCGGTGGTCGATCCCTGGTCGTCGATGGGCGGTCGCCTCGGTGCTGCACCTGGCTCGCCGCAGGCATTCGTGTCCCCGGCGCAGAACCTGGCGCGACCTGGTGAAAGCGGTCCGCCGGCGTGGCTCCTTGGGGTGCTCGGTATCGCCCTGATTCTTGGAGTGGCTGCCGCGGCCCTCCTCCTGGTTGTGCGGCCCCTGGTGTCCGACCGGATCGAATCGGTCACCGGCGACGCGATCGCGACGGCGCTATCCCAGACGACAATCGAGCGGCAGGCAGGCGCC
>DASQCG010000272.1:0-4996 GCA_035634825.1 Thermomicrobiales bacterium
CGTTTAGGGTCGCGATTGCAAGGTACCTGCCACGGACTGCGCTCTGAGGGCGGAATTCGGGAAACGGGCGGCGCTACTCAGCCCGCCCGTTCACATCTGGGGCGACTCATGCCGCCTTGCTGCCAAAGCTGCGGCGCGGCGGGAATCGACCCCGAGCTTGGCCAGGATCGCCTCAACGTGCTTCGAGGCGGTGCGGCGGGAGATGAAGAGGCGGTCGGCGATCTCCTTGTCGGTCAGCCTCTCGGCAATCAGCCGCAATACCTCGGTTTCTCGCCGGGTCAGGCCGAACGACACATCGCCGTCGCTGCTCAGAGCTGGCGGGAGTTCGGCCCCGGACTTCCTGGCATCATCACGTGCCGCTTCAAGCGTAAGCGCACGTCCGACGTCCCAGTGCTCGCAAAATGTCTCATCTCCGAGGGTGTGTCGGACTCCCTGCTGCTTCTGCGCGTAAAAGTCCCCGATCGACGGGCGTTCCGGGGTGCCGATCGCATCAAGCTCGCGCGCCGCCGCGCCCATCAGCCGGGCCGCGCGGCGCGGATCCCCCTCGGCCGCGGCAACGACGCCCTGTCCCCGGATCGCCCGGGCGGTATTCCAGGAATCATCGCCACTCAGCTCGATCATCTCGAGGAAAGCGCTCCGGGCCACCGCGTGGTTGCCGAGCAGCAACGCCGTTCGTCCGTACGGCTCCAGCCCGGTCAAGACATAGCCGAGATCGCTCAGCGCTCGAAACGCGTTGAGCGCTTCCGCATGGCAGTCGAATGCGGCCTTGATATCGCCTGACACAAATGCGGTGATTCCGAGCAGATGGGTCGTGTACGCCACGTCCCACGTATCATCGATCTCGCGGGATCGCTCGCGAGCTTCGGTCAAGAGCCTGGTCGCCGTTTCCAGATCGCCCCTGTCGATGGCGACACTCCCGATCCCGCGCAGTGCAATTGCCAGTTGATCGCTGATTCCCAAGGTGCGGCAGACCTCCTCGGCCCGGGCATATAACGCTGCGGCCGCGTCGTACTCATTCAGCCAGTGCTCGATCCCGCCCGCGCACAGGAGTGCGGTGGCGAACATTCGCGGCGAAGAGTCCGCGCCCGGCATCGAGAGCACGCGCTCCAGCCTGGCACGCCCTTCCTGCAATCGGCCGGGACTCCAGAGCCAGCCGATGCCGCCGGCCAATCGCACGGCAGAGGCAGCGTCTCCCCGGACCTCGGCGTAGTCGAGCGCCGACCGGACATTATCCAGTTCTGCCTCGCCCCACTCCGTCCATTTCGCCAAATCCGGACCGGTCACTTCGGTCGCGAACCGCTCGGCAAATCCGGCACACCACTCCGCGTGCGCAGCCTGGATGGCGTCCGCCTCCTCTGCCGCATCGAGTTGCTCCAGCGCGAATTCCCGGATCGTCTCCAGCATCAGGTAGCGCGGCACATCGGCAACCGGGACCGGGCGGATAAGGCTCTTTTCGGCCAGCGAGCGTACGTGACCAAGGACCTCCGCCCGGCCGACCGCGTCTGAAGCAACCTCTTCGATCGCCTCCAGGCAAAAGCCGCCCACAAAGACGCCGGCCCGCCGGAACACGGCCTGTTCCTCCGGTGAGAGGAGGTCGTAGCTCCATCCGATCGAGTCCCGCATCGTCTGATGACGCGTCGGGCTATCCCGGGGTCCGCCGGTCAGCATTGGCAAGCACGCGCTCAACCGGTCGAGCAGGTGGGTGAGCGGCAATACGCCCGCCCAGGCCGCTGCCAGCTCGATCGCGAGCGGCAACCCATCGAGCCGGCGACAAATCGCGGCGATGGTGTCGAACGTTTCCGGGGTCTGGTTCAGCGACGTGTCAGCCGCGCGCTCGACAAAGAGCCGAACCGCGTCCTGCTCCCCGAGACACCCGCTGCCAGAATCAGGAACGTCGAGCGGAGGCACGGCGAACACATGCTCCCCAGAAATTTGGAGATGCGCCCGGCTCGTCGCCAGGATCGTCAACGCCGGACACGCGCTCAGCAGCCGACCGACCAGCGGGGCCGTGCTGATCAGGTGCTCGAAGTTATCGAGGATCAGCAGCGCGCGACCAGTCTGCAGTGCCGCGATGACCTGCTCCTCGGCCGTCTGCTGGCCGGTATTCGGCGGCGAGACGACCTGCGCAATGGCGCCGGCGACGATCTCCGGATCCTGGACCGACGCCAGCGGCACGAACCAGACACCACCCGGGTACCCGCGCCCGAAATGCTCCGCAAGGTGGATCGCGAGGCGCGTCTTGCCGACACCGCCCGGCCCCACTAGCGTGACCAACCGTGTATGCGGATCAGCCAGGAGCGCGACCACGGCGTCGGTCTCGCGCTCGCGGCCGACGAACGACGTCAGCGGGACGGACAGGGAGGCAGGCTGCTCCCGGCCGATCGGTGGGCGAATCGGCGTCGGCTCCGGCGTAATGCGGGCGTCGGGGGCTGACGACATGGATGCTCCGCTTTGGAATATGTCACGTACTATCCATATAGGTGAGGACAATAGTCCCTGTCAACAGCCAATGGTCCGGGTACGAAGCCGGATTTGACGCGGATCGGCGGCTGATCGATGCTCCGGAGATGATGCGAACGAGCGCACCCTCCCGATTGCAGGTCATCCGTGCCTACCTGGTGCTGCCGCACGCGGTACCGGTGATCGTGGTACTGGCGGCGACGGCGGCGTTCGGGGTGATCGCGGCCGGTGGCTGGCCGGGGTTCGGTCCGATGCTGCGGCTGCTGGGTGCGATGCTCGGCGCGCAGCTGGCGATCGGCGCGGTCAACGAGCTGGCCGATGCCGATCTCGACGCGGTCGCCAAGCCGGACAAGCCGATCCCGGCCGGACTCGTCTCCCGCCGTGGCGCGGGGATCATGGCCGGGTGCGGCGCGAGCATGATGGCCGCGCTCAGCCTCACGTTCGGACTCGCCTCGTTCCTGCTCTGCACGCTCGGGACGCTGGTCGGGATCGCCTACAGCCTCTGGTTCAAGCGCTCGATCTGGTCCTGGGTGCCCTATCTGATCGCGCTGCCCCTGCTCCCGATCTGGGTCTGGACGGCGCTCGACTCGCTCCCGGGCGGCCTGCTCGCCATCTACCCGATCGGCGCGGCAGCGATCATCGCGGTCCAGATTGCCCAGTCATTACCGGATGTTACGGTCGATCAGGAAACTGGTGTGCGCACACTGGCCGCGGTGCTGGGGCAGGATCGCGCCCGGGTCACCTGCTGGATCGCGCTCCTGGCTGCCGCCGCACTTGCAGCGATTCTCGCGCCGTGGCTGACGAATCGACCCGGTTTCGTCTGGCTGGCCGGGCTGATTGCGGTCGGGCTGATCGGCATCAATGTCGCCATCTGGTCGCGAGACGCGCGCCGCGGCGTGCTGACCGCGTTCCCGTGTGTCGCCATTGCCGTCGCGATCCTCGGTATAGGTTGGTCCGCCGCCTTGGCCGGATAGGGATCAACCGCGGATGACGTAGGTCCCGCCGATCTGATCATGGAACGTCTGCTTGTTCGGGTGCCAGATCATCGACAGCCAGTCCGCGAGCTGCAGAAACCCAAACAGCACGCCCAGTCCCATGCCGACTCCTGCCGTCACGAACGCCCAATCCCAGCCTCCGATTTCGCCCACGATGTCCGACAGCAGCTGAAAGAAATCCTGGATGCCGACGGCAATGAACAGGACGATGCTGCGGAGTGCTCCCCGGCGGAGGCCGGGCACTCCCCCGGCGCGGTTGGTAACCCGGATCCCGAGCATCATCATGCCGAGGGTCGCGCCGCGCCCGTTCATCCAGATGAAGTAGACGAGCATCGGAACATAGACTGGCCACCCGCTGAATGTGACCGAGAAGCTGTTCGAAGTGTTTCGCTTTTCGTACAGCTGGATGCCAGTAACAGCGTGCAGGGCGAGCTCTGCCAGAACGACGGCGATCAAGATCAGAAGGGTATCGACCACATAGGCTGCGGCCCGCCTTAAAAACGAGGCATATGCGTACCGGCTGGCCGCGGTCGGATACCAATAGGCTGCTGAATACTGCATTCCCGGGTTTGAACTCCACGTTATGTCGATTTCCGGACGGGCGTCAGTTTGAGATGTGCGGTTCCTGCTGCGCATCCTGATCATTCTTGATCATTGTGCGCAGAAGTGCCGTCATCCGGGCAATCCTCCCTTCGTCCCAGTGCACCTGATCGAAGAGTCCGCGCATGGCGTCGATCGCATCAGGCGGCTCCGCGGCGGCCGGCATCGGCGCGATTAGCGCGGGGCGCCCGGCCAGGCGACGAACGGTATTCGGATCGGAACCGAATGCCGCCGCCAGGGCATCGCAGGAGGTCGCGCTTGGCCGCCGCTCGCCCCGCACCCACGCCCGCAAACGACGCCGGTCGATTCCGCTCTCCCGCGCCAGGTCAGCCAGCGACCACTGCCGCCGGATCAGCTGTTGGTTGAGCCACTCCCAAAGCGACCCGGGCGGGAACGGGCGGCGATGCCGTGCTGTGCTCGGGCGTGTCTCTGCAAGAACCCGATCGCGGAGCGCGAGACGATCGAGTGCGTATCCGTCGAAGACGGCGCGCGCGATCCCGCGCTCCATGCCAAGCAGTCCGAGCAGCATGTGGTTGGCATTGACGGAGCCGCGCTTCAACGATCGACCGGCGAATTGCAAATGTTCGTGATCGCTGGCCTTGCTTCTGAGGGCCCGCGCCTCGAGCTCGGCCAGGTGCAGGGTTTCGTTCAAGCCCGGTGTCATCCCGGACCCGGTCGCCGAAGGATCGCGATAGTTTTCCCGCAGGAGGGTCCGAATTACCAGCTCGAGTCGTTTCGGGTGTAGTCCCGCCTCCTGCAGAACTCGTCCAGGTATGCACTCGGCATCGTCCACCAGCGCGAGGAGAAGGTGCCCCGTGCCGGGAACATGATGACCGGCGAGGCGCGCAGTCTGGTCGGCAGCTCTCAGGATCAACTGTGCGTGCCAACCCAAGCCCGCCCTGGATTCGGTGTGCTCGCTCTTCGCGTATTCCGCGCGAACC
>DASQCG010000273.1:0-3982 GCA_035634825.1 Thermomicrobiales bacterium
CTCGCTTGACACCGCCCCGAACGTGTCGAGCGGGGCCATCGTATATCCATAGATCGTGTCGCCATAGGCAAGAGCTGGCCAACTGAGGCCTCCCTTACCCGGACCGAGGGAAAGGCGAAGGTGATAGTTGGCTACCGGTGCAGGACCCGGGTATTGGTTGTCCTGGGCGGCGGTGCCGCCGAGCATGACGGCCGGCTGCTCGCTCATCGGGGCCTGGATCGTGGCCGGACGCTGCTCGGTCTGGATCGGGGCGAGGGTCAGCAAACCACCGCTGAGCGCGATCAGCAGCACGGCCGCGGCGGCGAGATCCAGCCAGCGCGTGCGCCGGCGCATCGGCACGGTCCGGACCGCCGTTGGGCGGAGCGGGACAGCAGACACCGTCTCGTCGATTGCCGACGTCGACAGGAACTGGGTGCGCAGCTTTGCGGCGAACGCAGGATCCGGGTCGGTCGGCTGATCGAGGCGCTGAAAGGAGGCGCGGGCGTTCTGGTCGGTCGTCATCGGTCGGTCTCCTGGTCGGTGAGCTGCGCGCGAAGGGAGCGGCGACCGCGAGCCAGTAGCGACTCGACCGCCTGCGGACTCTTGCCGAGGCCGGCCGCGATCTCCGCGATGCTCAGGCCGTCGGCGTAGTGCAGAACCAGCGCGATCCGCTGACTGGCCGGGAGTGCCGAGAGCGCGGCCAGCAGCTGGTCCCGCTCCAGGATCCGGTCGAGATCGTCGACCTCGTCCGCCAGCTCCTCGATCACACCGGACCACTCGGCCGAGGTCCGCTCCCGGCGCCGGTAGTAGTCGATCAGCTTGAACCGGGCCGCGCCGAAGAGCCAAGCGATCGGATCGGCGATGCGCGGGTGCGGTCCGGCCAGGGCTGTGGCGAGCGCGAGCATCGTCTCCTGGGTCAGCTCCTCGGCAATTGCGCGATCGCCACCGACGCGGACGAGCAGGTAGCCGTAGATCCGCGGCAGAGCGTCGTCGAACAGCGCCTCGAGGGACGGGCAGTTGTCCGCATGCCCCGATTGCTGGTTGCCTGGCGACGCTGCCATGCGCGATCCCTCACTCCGCCGTTGCCGCTCCCATCAAGAGAGTCGGACCGGGAGACCAAAATCTGTCGATTGGTTCGAAATCATTGTCGACTATGTATTTTCCGGCGGTATCTGGACGCGATGATCGCTGTGATTTCGATTCGAGCGCGCGTGCGAGCCGCCGGGGACTAAAGTCCACGGCTCAACCACGGATGTCAGCTGAAGCTGCGAAAACACCACGCGCCGCCATCCGACTGAGTCGGTTTCAACCGACTTCCGATTCTGAGACGGGGATTTCAATCCCCGGCGGAGCTGACGGTCCCGGGCCTCAGGTCCTTCCGTGACACTTTGACACGCGTTGCGCTCCGTTCCGCCGCTCCCTAAGATGGGTCGAGGCGATCCCCGCTCCAATCGACAGCGCGTGAAAATGGAACGCCATTCATTTTCACGATCACAGGCGGTCGGTTGGGGCTTGGCGGAATCAATCGCTAGAATTGTGTAGATTTACCGGAACACGGCCGCCGGGATTCAGTTCGCTCGAGGAGCACCGGCTCGCCAGGGAGGAGTCCATGCCAGAACCGACCGATAGGGTGAGCAACGCGATCGGCGCCAACCGGTCCGCGGATCTCATCTGGGCGGATATGCAAAGGCGACCAACGCGCCAACGTTGATCGCCTGCATCGCTCCGGTCAGGAAGACCGTCGTGTGTTCGTTGTTTCCCGGTTGAGTGCGAACGGTCCGTCGCCAAACAGCTGCTCGCCAAACCGGTTCTGATATCGCCGTCGTCCCGGCCAAGGGAGGGTTTTGTGTACCCAGGCGACTTGCTGTGCATTCTAGTCACGCCGGATTTGGCGTGTCAAGGGGTTGGGCGTTGTGCCGGCGGATTCCGTCAGGCAGTCGCCGCTACCCCGTGCCGGCAATTCCTCGCCTCCCTCCTCGGCCGCAATCTCACAGCGACAGTCAGGCCCGGTCCAGCGCTGGGAGAGCCGTCTTATGGCTAGTCCACGCAAGCCCAACCAGCAGCCGAACGATGATCAGCGCATCACCGGGGTCGACTTCACCGAGGTCCGAACCGGCGAGGACACCCGCCAGCGCGGCTGGTTCTGGCACTGGAACGAGCTCCACACCGAGTACGAGCCGCTGCTCAAGCACTCCGGCATCGGCCTGATCACCTCGTACATCGTCTGGACCGACCGCCGCGAGCACTCGCCCTACCGCGGCTACGCCTTCCCGAGCCTGCAATCCCAGGCCGCCTTCTCCGGATCGGACCGGGCCGAACTGATCACGATCAACCGGATCCTGGTCGCGCTCGACCTGCTCGAAATCCGCAAGGAGATGGTCCTGCGCATCGACGAGAAGGGGCACAAATGGCGCGTGCCGCACAACCTCTACCGGGTCAAGGACCGCTCCGGCGATCCGCACCTGACCACTGCGGACGTGACCCGGGTGCTTGAGCTGGCCGAGGAGCGGAAGGATGTCTACCGCCACATTCGCCATCTCCTGACCTCCAGCTTCGTGCCGATCAGCCGGAATAATGTCTGGCACCAGATCCTGGCCGAGTTGCGGCCGACCGCCCTCTGGCAGCGGTTGGCAGAGCGGGCCCTGGCCGAGGAGGCGCGGTTCTCGGCCCGGAGCAAGGCCGGTCACCGATCGCGCAGGTCGACCGAGGACGCCGGCGCGGAGTCCAGCGGGCCCTCGACTCCGAAGCAATTGCGCGCGGTCGACGACACGGACCTCGACGCCGATTTCTTCGTGCCCGGCAGCGACGATGCGGATTCGCCAGCGACTGTCGTTAGCGATCCGGCGCAAGCCGAGGCATCGGGGCCCGCGCAAACCTCAGTTGCAAGTACCAACGATGGTTGCCAAACCACTGTTGCAGCGAGCACCCAAGGTTTGGACGAAGATCGACAAAGCTCGGGTGGACGGTCCAACCAAGGTCCGTCAACCTCTGTTGCTCCCTCCAACCCGATGTATGACCAATCCATACAAACAACCAGGACGAGAAAAGGGGACAGGGATCAGGGGGCAGAAGAGGTTGTGACAGAGGATTCGCGGGCTGTCACAGGTGTTGTGACAAGCACTGGGATACCCCTGTCACAGGTTGGCGCCGGGCCCGGAATTGAGCTCGCGCCGGGCAATGGACCGGATCGCGCCGCGGCGCTGGTCGCCTTCGCGGAAGCTAACGGGCGGACCGCATCGGTCGCGGAAGAGCGGCTGCTGGGCCGGATCGCTGAGGACGCCGGCGCAGCGCAAGGCTGGGCGATCGTAGCCGCGGCGATCTACGAAGCGGTCGACTCGGGCAGCGCCTTCGTTGCCCCGAAGCGGGTCCGGGAGATCGTCCGCCGCTGGCTGCGGGACGGGTTGCCGGCCGAGCTGACTGGATCCGATGAGAGTGGATCCACTCCGATCGAGAGCCTCGCGCCGGTTGTGACCGTCGACCGGGACGAGACCGATCCAGGCGAGATGAGGCCGTTCTGGGTCGCGGAGGCCGGGATCGGTAGCGCCCAGCTCTGGGCCGCCGTGATCGATCTGATCGCCCAGCAGGGAGCGGCCCGTCCAGCCGAGATCCACGACTACCTGAAGCCGGCGGTTCTGGTCGAACGGACCGGTCCGGCTGCGCTCCGTCTCGGCGTCCCGCACGAGCTCGCTCGCCAACGGATCGAGCGCCGCTGGCGAACCGCCCTCGAAGACGCCCTCGCCCAACTCCTCGGCGGTCCCCAATGGGAGCTCCAAATCCAGGTCATCGGCGAAGCGGCCCGCAAATCCGCGTAGCCCTGAATGGATCGATAACCGGCTCGATTGGCGGCGAAGTCCATGCGGAACCGCCCCGGGCTGAAGGCCGGGGCCAGGGCAAGATAAGGCGGCTAAAGCCGACTCCGTTTTCAGTCCCTTCAGTGGACTTGTCGTTGCCCAGCCCGGGCATTTATCCCCGGACGGCGCCGAACGACTGGTTGACAATGCCA
>DASQCG010000274.1:0-2310 GCA_035634825.1 Thermomicrobiales bacterium
CGACGACCTCGATCACACCCGCCGGCATGCCGAGCAGCGAATTGCGGAGATTGAAGCCCAGATCGCCAGCCTCCGCGATGAAGTAGCCCAGCAGAAGGCGCGTATCAACGTGATCGACATGGAGCTCATTGAGATCCGGGCTCGCTCAGACATGCTGACCACGACCAGAGACCGCATTGCGAACGGCAAAAACACGATTTCGGTCACGCAGGCCGAGTGGACCACGGCAAATGACGCGCTGGCCGTCCATATGTCGAGATTGTCACGTAGCGAGCCCGTAACAGAGGACGAAATCGCCGCGTTGGCCGAGCGGTTGGCCTGCGAGCGGGCGATCGAAAAGGCACGCGTATCGCTCGGCCAGATCCGGGAGTCACTGGCGCGGGCAATGGATCGGGTGCAGGCGATCTCAGCCCAGATCGACGAGATCGGCGATGTCTCGTTCGATCCGGCGACGCTGACCAAGGCGCGGCACGAACTCGACGACGCCCGCTCGGCAGCGCAGCGGCTCATCTTCATCGGCCAGCAACTCGAGCGGCGACCTGACCACCTGACGGCAATCGAGAACGCGCAGAGCCAACTGGTAGTCGCTCAATCCGAGGCTACCCGGTTGGACGCGGAGATCGCCGCCAATCCGATAGATGAATACGCGCTCGAAAAGGCGGAGATGAAGGTCGATCAGGCCCGGCAGCAGGAGCAGCGCGTCCGCACGCAGCAGGAAACCCTGCGTCGCTCGCGTCTCCTGATCGAGCAGGCGCTCAAGCAAATCGATGTCGACCAGAAGCGGCTCAAGGAAGTGGCCGCGCGGGCCGAGAAGGCGCGGGTCGAGGCGGATGATCTCGATCGCATGTACAAGGAGTTCAACGCCTTCGAGCAATACGTCTCCCGCCGCGTACGCCCGCAGCTCGAGGAGGTGACCTCCGATTTGGTTCGGAACATTACCGAGAACAAGTACGAACGTGTCGAGCTGGATGACGACTACGGGGTCAAGGTCTGGGACGCCGACCTTGGTGCGTACCCGATCGAGCACTTCTCGGGCGGTGAGCGGGACGTGATCGCGCTCTCGGCCCGGCTCGCCCTCTCGCGGCTGATCGGCTCGCAGGCAGCCAACCCGCCCAGTTTCCTGGTGCTCGATGAGGTCTTCGGCTCGCTTGACCGCGATCGCCGCTCCAACGTGCTCGATCTGCTCAGCTCGCTGGCCGGCTCAGCCGAATCGTTTCAGCAACTCTTCGTCATCAGCCACGTCGACGACGTGCGCCTCTCGCCCGCATTCAATGAGGTCTGGCGCGTGGCCGAGCAGGACGACGGCACCAGCCGCCTCGAAAACCTCAACCTCACCCAGGGCACCGAAGACCTGTAAGACGGGTCGTTGGTCCACAACACTCCAGGTAAGGGCAATTCGGCAACGGGTTCGGGCCGGCCACGGGGCCGGAGCCGCGACGGCATGATGTGCCGGATTGATCCGGGTTTACAGCAGGCTGCGCACGTTGCCGCCGTCGACCTGAAGCGTGGTACCGGTCACGTAGGCCGCGGCCGGCGAGGTCATGAAGACGACTACGTTCGCGAACTCCTGCGGCGTGCCGAGGCGGCCCATCGGGATTGCCGACGCATCCTCAGCCAGGATCTCCTCCTGCGACCGGCCCGATTTTTCGGCCCGGGTCTTGGCCAGCGAGGTGATCCGGTCGGTCAGGGTCGAGCCGGGGCAGACGTTGTTGACCCGGATGTTCTTCTCCGCGTACTCGAGTGAGACCGACTTGGCAAGGCCGATCACCGCCGTCCGCGCGGTGTTCGAGAGGATCAGGTGGCCGATCGGCTGCTTGACCGACGTCGAGACGATGTTGGTGATGCTGCCTCCGCCCCGCGCCTCGAGGTGCGGGATGGCGGCGCGCATGAGCCGGAGGGTGCTCATCAGGTTCAGGTTGACCGCGTCGAGCCACGGCTGATCCTCGGGAAAGCTGGAGAAGGTTCCGCTCGGCGGCCCGCCGGCATTGCAGACGAGAATATCGAGCCCACCGCGCTTCTCGACGGTCTCGCTGATCAGGCGGTCGATGTCGGCCGGGTTGGTCATGTCACCGACGATCTCGATCACGTCGGCGCCGGTCTCGGCCCGGATCTCGTCGGCCGTCGCCTTGAGTGTCGCGGCCTCGCGACCATTCACCGTCACGAGCGCGCCCTCGCGGGCGAGCGTCTGCGCTGTTGCCTTCCCCAGTCCCTTGCTGGAGGCAGCGACGACCGCGATTTTTCCCTTCAGACCGAGATCCATTCGCCCTGTCCTTCCTGCCTGAGTGAACCGTAATTCCGCCGGTAGCGTAC
>DASQCG010000275.1:0-3365 GCA_035634825.1 Thermomicrobiales bacterium
TGCCCAACGTCAAGACGACCTACCAGGAGAGCGTCCCCGAAAACGCCGCCGACGCCGAGCGGGCGATCCGCCAGATGGCCCAGGACGGCAACAAGGTCATCTTCACGACCTCCTTCGGCTACATGGACCCGACCATCAACGTCGCCAAGGACTTCCCCGACACAATCTTCGTCCACATCTCCGGCTACAAGACGGCCGATAACGTCGGCACCGCCTTTGGCAAGATCGAGGAGCCGCGCTACGTTTCTGGCTGGATCGCTGGCAAGATGGCTGCCTCCGGCAAACTCGGCTATGTCGCCGCCTTCCCGATCCCGGAAGTCATTCGCGGCATCAACGCCTTCACCCTTGGCGCTCGCAAGGCCAACCCGGCCGCGACGGTCAACGTGGTCTGGACCAATACCTGGTTCGATCCGCAGGCCGAGCGTCTGGCCGCCGAAGCGCTGCTCGACGGCGGCGCTGATGTGATTGCCCAGCACCAGGACACCGCCGGCCCATCGCAGGCAGCCGAGGCCCGCGGCAAGTTCGCCGTCGGGTACGACTCGGACCAGACCTCGTCTGCGCCCAAGGCGATCCTGACCTGCCCGGTCTGGCACTGGGGCGGCTTCTACACCGACACAGTCAAGGCCGTCATCGACGGCACCTGGCAGACGAGCCAGTACTGGGGCGGCTGGAAAGATGGCATCGTCGACCTCTCGCCGATCACCGACCTCGTCCCGGCTGAGATCAAGACGGAGGCCGAGACGATGATCGAGTCCTTCAAGAAGGGCGACCAGACGATCTACACCGTCTTCACCGGTCCGCTCAAGGATCAGGCCGGCGCCGAGAAGGTTGCCGCTTCGACCGCCATGAAGGACGAGGAGCTGCTCGGTATGACCTGGTTCGTCGAAGGCGTCAACGGCGAGCTTCCGAAGAGCTAGGCGGATCCGACGTTGATCGAAGGGGCCGCGGCGGTGGATCCATCTCGAAATCCGGTCGCAATCGAGCTGACCGATGTCACCAAGCGGTTCGGACCGGTCGTCGCCAACCAGGACATCACCTTCGATGCCCGCTACGGCGAAGTCCATGCCCTGATCGGCGAGAACGGCGCTGGCAAGTCCACCTTGATGAGCATCGTCGCCGGTCTCTATCGACCCGATAGCGGCCGGCTGCGCATCAACGGCCAGCAGGTCCACTTCAAGTCGCCGCGCGACGCGATCGAGCGCGGCATCGGTATGGTCTACCAGCACTTCATGCTGGTCGAGACAATGACCGTGGCCGAGAACCTGCTCATCGGGATGCCGCAGCAAGGTGTCAGCCTCAAGACCGATGCCGCCGCGGCCGCCGTGCGCAATCTCTCGTCCCGGTTCGGCCTCGATGTGGACCCCGATGCCTATATCTGGCAGCTCTCGGTCGGCGAGCAGCAGCGGGTCGAGATCATTCGCCTCCTCTTCCGGGGCGCGAAGATCCTCGTCCTCGATGAGCCGACCGCCGTCCTTACCCCGGCCGAAGCCGCCGGCCTGATCAAGACGGTCCGGGCCATGGCGGCCGAGGGTTACTGCGTCATCTTCATCTCGCACAAGCTGGACGAAGTCCTCCGCGTTGCCGACCGCATCACGGTCCTGCGTCGTGGCCAGACGGTCGGCACGGTCGCGCCGGGCCAGGTCGATCGCCGCTCGCTGGCCCGGATGATGGTCGGCCGGGAGATGGCCGCGCCGCCGGTCGATCGACCCGCGCCCGGCACGGAAACCGCCCTCGCCGTCCGCAACCTCTGCGTCATCAGCGATCGCGGCCTGCATGTGGTCAACGATCTCTCGCTCGAGGTCCGCAACGGCGAGATCTTCGGCATCGCGGGCGTGGCCGGAAATGGCCAGCGCGAGTTCGCCGAGGCGGTCACCGGTCTCCGGTCAATCGTCAGCGGCGAGATCGAGGTCAGCGGGCGCGACCTGACCGGCTCCTCGGCCGCCGCGATAGCTGCTGCCGGCGTCGCCCACATCCCCGAAGACCGCCTCGCGACCGGTCTTGCCGGTGGAATCGACGTCGAGACCAATGCCACCCTCCGCCACTACCGGAATGCGCCCCTCTCGAAGGGACCGGTCCTCATGCGCAAGGCGATGGGCGCCTTCGCCGACCGCCTGATCGCCGAGCATGACGTCAAGACTCCCAGCCGCCGCGCCCGCGTCCGGCAGCTCTCCGGCGGCAACCAACAGAAGCTGATCATCGCCCGCGAGCTAGCCGGCTGCCCGGCTGTGATCATCGCCAGCTCCCCAACCCGCGGCGTCGACATCGGCGCGACCGAAGCCATCCACCACCTGCTCCGCTCTCACCGGGATCGCGGCGCGGCCATTGTCCTGATCTCCGAGGATCTGGATGAGCTGCGGTCGCTTTCGGACCGGATCGGCGTGCTGGTGCGGGGCAGGATCATCGATACCATTCCGGTCGAGCAGGCCAGCAATGAGCGCCTGAGCATGCTGATGGCCGGCATCGGACCGGATTACGTCGCCGCATCGCTGCACGCCGCTCCGGTCGAGAGCATCGCCGTTGACGATTAGCCGGTACCAGATCAGGCTCGAGCGCATCCACCACGCCAGCCCGGCGCGCTGGACCGCCGTCACTGTCGGCTCGATCCTGCTCGCGCTGATCACCTGCGGGATCGTCCTGCTCATCTCCGGCGAGAACCCGCTCACCGTCTACCGCGCCATGCTCGACGGCGCCCTCGGCGACAAGTACGCCTTCTCCGAGACGCTGGTCAAGATGACGCCGCTCTTGCTGACCGGCCTCGCGGTCGCCATCGCCTTCCGGATGCAGCTCTGGAATATCGGCGCGGAAGGACAGCTCTATCTGGGCGCGGTCGCTGCATCGGGCGTCGCCCTCTTCGTGCTCCCGGACGCGAGCAGCTGGGTCCTGATCCCGGCCATGCTGATTGCCGGCGCGATCGGCGGCGCGCTCTGGGGCGCGGTTCCCGGCGTGCTGCGGGCGAAGTTCAACGCCAACGAGACGATCACGACGCTGATGCTCAACTACGTCGCGATCCTCTTCACCCAGTACCTCGTCCACGGCCCCTGGCGCGATCCCCAGGCCTTTGGCTTCCCCGGCACCGCTCCTTTTCCGGACGCCGCCGCCCTGCCCCATTACCAGACCTACCGCGTCCACCTCGGCCTCGTCTTCGGCCTGGTCGCGGCGGTCATGCTCATGGTCGTCCTCCGCCGCACCCGCTTCGGCTACGAGATCGACGTGATCGGCGACAACCCCCGCGCCGCCCGCTACGCCGGCATGCGCACCACCCGCATGATCATCATCGTCCTCGCGATCAGCGGCGCACTGGCCGGGATCGCCGGGATGAGCGAAGTCGCCGGAATTGGCCACTCGCTCCAGCGCTCGATCTCGCC
>DASQCG010000276.1:0-3132 GCA_035634825.1 Thermomicrobiales bacterium
CTGAAACTCGCACAATTTGCGTGCCCAGTATAGCGACCTGACCGCCCGGTAACACCGAACTGCCTGTTACGCGGGTCCAGGTTGCGATTGTGGACCCAGTGGCATGTCGGCAGGCGAATCGATGTCGATCATTCGTCGTTCGGCATCCTGGTCGGGAATCGATATCGTCTTCACGCCGCATCGCACAAGCAACCTCGTGAGCGAACGGCATCCTTCCTCAAACGCCGCCTCCACGATCGACTGACAAGCATCGACGCGAATCAGGCATGGCAGCGGATGCAGGCGGCCCGACGCTGATTGGAAGGCCAACGCCGTCGCCCTGCCCTCAAGCAGCGCCGCCAGTTCACGTGTTTCGATCAAGGGCTGATCACACGAGAGGACCAACAGCCACTCGGTCCTGACTTCCCGGAGCGCGGTCAACACTCCGCCGGCCGGTCCCTCGCCGGGGAATAAATCAGGCACGATGAGCGCGGCCAAAGAGCGATAGGCGGGACGATCCGGCGCGACAATGATCACCTCGTCCGCAACCGATCGCGCGACCGAAACCACCCGCTGTAGGAATGTCGCGGTGTCTCCGGGTAGCCTCGCCAGTGCCTTGTCCGAACCAAATCGCGTGCTTCCGCCACCCGCCAGCACCGCGGCAGTAACCCGGGATGACGGGAATTGCGCTGACGTCTCAACTGCCACCTTCGGCCCCTTCCATTAACGGATCACTAACGGTATAGTTTCGGGAACGAGCAGTACGAGGCAATGGGGCCTCGCCTACGTTGGAACCGAGAAAGCTCCGAGGAGGATGCGATCTTGCCAACGAAACATCGCAATCGACGCACTCATTTGTGAGCGGCACAGTGTCCTTGAGACCTGTGCCGTTTTGCTTTAGATGGCGGTGTATCGGGAAGTCGGGCTCGTTTATTGGCTCGGTCGGGAGATCGAACATAAGGGAGGTCTGCAGAGATGCACTCAAGCATGATCGGCAAGATCGAAAAGGCACATCGCTATGCCCGCGAACCCGAGCGCGTACGCCTCAATAGTCTGAATGCCACGTTCCACGGCGGTCACGACGAATATACGATAGAGCTTAATGACGGACACTGGACGTGTAGTTGTCATACCTTCGCTTCGCACGTTGTCGGCACGTGCAGTCACGTGATGGCGTTGCAGCAAATGCTCGGGCAAATGCTGGCGCCCGACCTGCGCTACGACGTCGAGGAGCACGCCGCCGCGGTCTGACCATTCAGGCAACCGTCGACTCCGAAGGACTGTTCGTTGCCCGGGCAAACTTCTCAAAGCGCTCCACCCGGGCAACGAACGCGACTCCGCCGCCGATGCGGGACACCGAAATGTGCTCGAAATCGGCATCATCCAGGAACGGCAACGCCTCCGCCACTGCCTGTTCGTCCCGGACCCGGCAGTGGTCGACCAGAAGTCGCTTCACGAGCGGGACCTGATCATCCTCGACACCCATAAAGACAGTGGTATTGCCGGTGCGCAGAAAGCCTCCGGCGCTGGCGATCCGGGTTGCCATCAGGCCATGCCGGCTGATCGCCTTCAGAAATTCGTCGGTGTCGTAATCCTGGATGATCGCGATGACGAGCTTCACCGCGCCCAGCCCTCGGCAGCTGGACGCACTGCCGATTGATTCCACTGCGTCGTGAATATGTGAATCCGCATCATCGCGGCCTCCCTTTCAGATCTCGGCAGCGACGGCCCTGCCGAAACCGGACGTGGTCAGAACCTCCGAGTCAGCATCAGCAATATCCGGCGTACGCCTCCCCGAATCGATGATGCGGGCTACGGACGCCTCGATCGCCGTCGCGACATCATCCCGCTGCAGCGAAATACGGAACAGCATCGCCAGCGAGAGTATCGTCCCAACCGGATTCGCCACGCCCTTGCCTGCGATGGTTGGTGCGCTGCCATGGATCGGCTCATAGACACCCCGTCGCCGCGCATCGCCGTCCGACCGCGCCGCGCCGATGCTTGCCGACGGCAACAGGCCAATAGACCCTGCTAATACGGAAGCCTCATCGGTGAGGATGTCACCAAACATGTTCTCGGTCACGATCACATCGAACCGGGCCGGTTCACGGATCAGGTGCATGGTCATCGAGTCGACCAGGACGTGCTCGAGTTCGACGTCCGGGAACGCCGGGGCCATCTCGCCGACCACGGATCGCCAGAGGCGAGAGGTGTCGAGCACGTTCGCCTTGTCGACCGATGCGACCTTGCCCCTGCGGTCGCGGGCGATCTCGAACGCGAGCCGGCAAATCCGCTCGACCTCGTACTCGCGATAGATCAGCGTGTCGAGCGCGGCACGGCCCCGCCGCTCCCGCCACGATCGGCGCGGCTTCCCGAAATAGACGCCGCCGGTCAACTCGCGGACTACCATCAGGTCGACCCCGCGCAGCAGCTCCGGCTTGATCGGCGCGCGATCAGCCAGCGCCGGCATGACAGCGACAGGGCGCAGGTTCGCGAAGAGTCCCATTCCCTTGCGCAGTTGCAGAAGTCCCTGCTCCGGCCGGACCTTCGCCGTCGGATCATCCCACTTGGGCCCGCCGACTGCTCCGAGCAGGACGGCATCCGCCTGATTGCAGCGGTCAAGGTCCTCACCCCGCAGTGGCGTCCCGTAAGCATCGATTGCAGCACCGCCGATGAGACGCATATCAATGTTGACCGTAAATCCGAATCTGTTCTCGGCAGCCGCCATGACGGTTTGGGCCGCCGAGATGATCTCCGGCCCAACTCCATCGCCGGGCAGCAAGACAAGGTCGTACGTTGGCTGGGACAAACTGATGTGCTCCTGGATTGACTCAGCGATCGCCGTAATCGAGGTACCGTGGATAAGTGACGCGGGCGGCCGCACTGGCAGTTAGATCGATTGAGGCCGTGGCGAATTGCTTGTCGCGCCCGGTTTCGCTCAGGATCATGCCGTCCGGATCGACGATCATCGATCGGCCGCCAAATATGACCGATGCGTCGTCCTGCGACTGTCCGGACCGGTTCGAAGTCAGGACGAATGCCCCGGAGGCAATCGCCGCCATCTGGCTCGCGATCTGCCAGCGTTGGTGATCGCCGGTTGCGCGAGGTACGCCGATGATTGCCACTCCAGCATTTCCAAGCTTTCGCGCCCGT
>DASQCG010000277.1:0-6259 GCA_035634825.1 Thermomicrobiales bacterium
TGTGGGAGTGTCCGTCGGAGTCGACGTGGGCGTGCTGGTCGGCGTGTCTGTTGGTGTGCTGGTCGGCGTGTCTGTCGGTGTGCTGGTTGGGGTATTCGTAGGCGTGTCTGTTGGAGTATTGGTTGGCGTGCCCGTCACGAGCTGCATCGCCACATCCGGCCGATTCAGTCCGCCTTGCCCGATACTCGCGACGTTTGGCGCGGCGCCGCTCGACGGCGAAAACGTCTTCGCCGGGCCTGGCCCAATCGCCGACGTCAGGACTGGGAGCGCAAGCGCGATCAGCGCGAACAGAACACCCAGAACGCGAACCGTGTACTTCACCGGATGAGCCACTCCAACCCCCGTGGTCAACCCCAGTAGCGCAGACGACGAATCTTGCGCGACCATACCATCTGTGAAAAATGTCGTCAATGGTCCGCTCCGGCCATGCCGGTCGCCGATTTGGGCGAATCCGCCGGGCAATCATTCCCGTTCGTCATTCCGCGACGCACCGACGCCTGCTCGCAGAGCCGTTCATTTGCGTTACCATCCTGCTCACGCCACCGATTGATGAGCAGGACTAAAGGAAACGCGCTCGGTGCAACCCACGCGACAACTTGAAGTGCGCACGCAGGGCATCCTGGCCGCAATCGCGGCGTTGGCCGTCGTGGCGATCGTCGCCCTGGTTGGCCTCCGGTTCCTGAGCGATTCCGATTCGGGTAAGGCCGGCCTCACCCCGACCGCGCTGGCCGCAACCACTCCCCTCCCGGTGGCAACCACCCCCGCAACCCCACCGCCGGTCGAGGCGAGTCCGAGCCCGGTCGCTCCCTCCGGGCCGCCGCCGCTCCAGGCACGGGACAAGTGGGGCCAGGTCATCGAGTCGATCACCGAAGATCCGACCGCTGCCATGTTTCGCGGATCCATCTCCCGGGACGGGCTATACGGCGGAGATGCCATCACGAAGCGGCCATCGATCATCTGGGACACGCCGCTGAACGACGAGAACTACTCGGCTCCGGTCGTCAAGGACGGCCGGATCTACGTCGGCGGGAACGACGACACGCTCAAGTGCTTCGATGCGGCCACCGGCGAGCTGGTCTGGAGCTTCAAGGCGCGGGATGACATCTCGTCGTCGCCGGCGGTCGGCGAGGGGCGGGTCTTGTTCGGCAGCTTCGACGGTAACTTCTACGCGGTCGATGCCGAGACCGGGAAGCGCCTCTGGCAATTCGAAACCGCCGGGGCGATCCACTCGTCGCCGGCGATCGATGCCTCGATCGTCTACTTCGGCGGATACGATCACGTCGTCTATGCCCTCTCCATGCTCGACGGCACACTGGTCTGGGCGGCGCCGACCGGCGACAAGGTCCAGTCGTCACCAGCGGTCTCCGGCAATCTGGTCGTCGTAGGGAGCGATGACGGCTACGTCTATGGGCTCGACCGGTTGACCGGCAAACGCCTGTGGCGCGTCAAGACCGGCGGCGCGGTCACCTCAACCCCGGCGATCGCCGGCGATATGGTGTATGCCGCCAGCGCGAGTGGCACCGTGATGGGCATCCGCGCGGCCGATGGCGAGGTCGACTGGGAATACGACGCCGGCAGCGCGATCTCCTTCTCATCCCCGGCCATCAGCAAGAACACGGTCGTCGTCGGCACCGACGCCGGCACGCTGCTCGGGCTTCGCGCCGACAACGGGCGCGAGCGGTGGAGCTTTGCCGCCAAGGCCGAGATCCGCTCATCGCCGATCATCGTCGACAACGTGATCTACGTCGGCAGCTACGACGAGAATCTCTACGCAGTCGACCTCAAGACCGGCAAAGCGCTCTGGTCGACCGATCGGGGTGCGATCGTCGGCTCGCCGGTCTACGCCGACGGCACCATCTACGTCTCGCTCAACTCCGGCGAGCTCCTGGCCCTGCGCCGCGAGAATTGACCCCTCTGCGATCTGAAAGTGCGCGTTCGTATCGGGTGATCGGCGGGCATCGAGATCAGTCGATCAAGCTCGGCATCCGTTTCCCGCAACGCGACGCGACCACGCGTCAGGCCTCGGCCCACCGATCCCGCAAAAACGCGACCGTCGCCGGGAGCATCGCATCCGGACCGCCGGCCGAGAGTGGACCGCCGAGATCGGTGCACTCGATGCTGACGTATCCGGTGTATCCGATCTCCTTCAGGGCCCGAAAGGTCGGAGCGAAATTCAGGCAGCCCGCTCCCGGCTGAAGCCGGTTGTTGTCTGCCGTGTGGACGTAGGCAAGCTGGCCTGCCGCGGCCAGGATCGGGTTCGCCATGTCTGCTTCCTCGATGTTCATGTGGAACATATCGGCAAGTGTCCGGATACGTGGTGAGCCGATGCCCTCCGCGAGCTCAGCCGCCTGCTCAACGCGGCGAAGCAACGTCGCCTCATACCGGTTCAGCGGCTCGAGAAACACGGTGGAGCGCCCTGCTGGAAGGGTTGCAGCCCAGCGCTTGAACTCGCTCAACGCCAACTCGGGCAATTCGCGATCGACATCGGTCATGTCGGGAAAGCTCACGGATCTTCGCACCGGCACCGAGACCACGCCCCCGGCCCCGAGCTCATCGGCAAGTTCCAGGAGCTCAGAGAGGCCGGCAAACCGCTGCTCGCGCTCGCCTGGGTCCGGCATCAAGGGATCGTGAATCGAATGCGTGCAAATCGCGCTGACGGGCAATCCAGACACCTTGCTGGCGTGCTTGACCTCATCGAGACGCTCGGCGAGATCAAAGGTCGGCCCAATGTTGACCTCGACGGCGTCGAACCCGTATCGGCGTGCCGCCGCGAACTTTACTTCCACGCTCTCCCCGGGCAGGCGTGATGTCTGGATCGCGAGTCTCATTATCACAGTCTCCGCTGCGCAATCTCGATGCTGCCGGCCGTGCGGCTCTACCTGATCCTGCAGCGCCGTTTCATCGCGGGCACCACCGCCGGCGCGCTGATGAGTAAGCAAAGCCGCTCAATTGGCCGCTGTCTACACCGTGATGTTGCAGGCGAGGAAGCCCTCGTTGTAGCCGCCCATGATTGCGTTCGCGCGCTGCTCGGCGGTCCCGTGCGCTTGCGGATTGTACGGATCAATCCCCGGGGGATCGCCGAGGTACTGCAGCGTGAACTGAATCGTGGTCTCGATATCGCCTTCCTGCAGCAGGCCGCGCGTGCCGACATCCTGGGCCCACGCGCCGGCCATGCAATCCGCCATCAGCTCCAGTTCGATGCTGAAGACTTCGTTCCATTCGGTCGGGGGATTTTCGACGCGCACCAAACCGACCGTCGTCTGCACGTGGTGGGCCCATTCGTGCGCGATCACGAACGCCTCCGCGAAGGGCGCCTGCTGGCCGAGCTGGGTCAGGAACGCGTCATCGAGATAGAGGGTGGCATCGCCAGGGCAGTAAAAGGCCCAGAATCCGGTCTCGGCTGGACCGCAGGCGGTCATCACGGAATCGCCCTGCTGCACGACGACCACTTGGGGCGACTCATAGTGCAGATCGGTGTAGCTGAAGGCATCCCGGTAAAAGGAGTCGAGGTCATTGATCGTGTTATCGATGACGTCGCCCTGGGTCAGGGGTGTCGTAGCCTCCGCCGTCGCATCCCCGAAGGTCTCGATGGCGAGGTCTACGAACTCTTTCGTGCCGCCGAAGAACCAGCGCCATTGCCCGTCGTCGGCCTTGACCAGGTACATCGTGTCCTTGAGCACCTTTTCCTGGCCGTTCTCCTGGTAGGGCTGCTCGAAGGAGACGGCCGCCGCGTTGTTGTAGCTCTTGCCCGTCACGCCCCAAGTCCATGGGCCCATCTCGACCCCGGTCACCGTCGACTGACCCGCATCGGCCAGGGCGTAGAGCTCCTTGAAGGTGTTCACCGCCACCACACGGGGTACCACGGCATGCGCATCGGGGTGGATCAAGTCGTACATCGCGTTGTACTTCTGCTCCGCCGCAAGCTGAAAGATCTCCTCGGCTCGCGCCGTCGCGTCCTTGATGTCCTGCTGCTCATCGGCCCGAACCGGAGCGTATCCGGAGACGCCAAACATCGAGATCAGGACGGCGATGATCAGCACCTTGCGCATTGTGTTTTGCTCTCCCCGATGAACCTGAACTGTTGCATGGAAACGAGGGTAACGTAGCGTTTCCTGCCAACCACGCAGAGCCGCTACGGATAATTGGCGGGAAAGGAGAGGAGTTCTTCATGGAAAAAGCGTTGACAGGTTTGTTCGGCAGTGGTCCTGAGGCGGATGCGAAAACGGCGCGCGCGCAGGATTTCGTCAAGCGGTACTCGGAGGGTGCGCCCGACCAGGGGTATTCCACCGACGAGGCAGTGGGCCAGCTCAACCAGGTACTGAGCCATGCCAATTCGCAGCAGGTCGAGGCAGCCACGAAAAAGGCGCTCAACAATATGCCCGAGAACCAGCGCGCCGAGTTTGGACAATTCGTGAATCAGCTCCACGCCCGTCAGAGCGGTGGCCAGACCACCTCGGCCGGCTCTGCGTCGGTCGATGACATCTCGCGAATGTTTGGACAGGCGGGAGGTTCCGCGAACTCGGTCAATGACCTCTTCGGTTCGCTCCTCGGCGGCGGGGCTGCGGGCGGCTTGGGCGGCATGGTGTCCAACGTACTCGGCGGCCTCTTTGGTGGCGACGATGACAAGTCGAAGGCACAGTCGCCGTCGACGTCCGGCGCCAGCCAGGGAGGCGGAATGGGCGATCTCGGCGCCTTCATGAACAGCACCACCGGCAAGATGGTCCTGGGCGGCATCGCCGCCTACCTGACCAAGGAACTCATGAACGGTCACAAATAAGGCAGCGACCGAACTCAGCGAACAAAAAACGAGGACCGGTCGAACGACCGGTCCTCGTTGCGTTCTGAAGTGATTCGCCTAGCGGGCTTCGCGGAAGACCACGTGGCGGCGCAGGAGCGGGTCGTACTTCTTCAGCTCGAGCCGCTGGGTATCGTTGCGCTTGTTCTTCTCGGAGTAATAGATGTATTCGCTCTCGGTGCTCTTGAGTTTGATGACGATGCGATCGCCCTTCTTCTTTGCCATCTCGACCAAGCGCTCCTTGCGCACACAAAACAATAGGGCACCCAAGCCCTCGTCAACCGGTCCACTATAGCGGACGCCCGCCCTCCTGACCACCCTTCGGCGTCCGTCCCCGGGATTGTGCCAATGCTAAAACCGGGCCTTGACAGCCCCGGGCGGATTTGCGAGATTGTCGACAATCGACAACCTACGTGAACATATGTCACCCCGCGTGGCCGAGGACTCGGACCATGACCAATGCCTTCGACCTGAACAATGTGCTCTCCCTGCCCGCCAATCGCGGCCTGGGCGTCGACATCGCCGAGCGCTTGCGCAGCGCCATCCTCAACGGCTATTTCGGCCCGGGCGAGCGCCTGCCCGAAGAGCAGCTCGCCCGCACCATGGGCGTAAGCCGCGGCCCAGTCCGTGAAGCGCTGGCCAAGCTCGAGCGCGAAGGGTTGATCGTGATCCGCCGGAATCGCGGCGCGTTCGTCGCCCAGCTCTCCCGTGAGGACCTCGACGAGGTCTACTCGCTTCGAGTTGCGATCGAGCGCTTGGCGGTCGAGCGCTGCGTCGAGCATGCGACCGACGAGGATATCGCCGAGCTGCAGGGCGTCGTCGACCGGATCGCCGAGCTGATGGAGCGCGGCATCACGGAGCAGGAGGCGGCTGAGCTCGATCTGAAGTTCCACGACATCATGTACCGATCCGGCCGGCACCGCCGCCTGTACGACACATGGGCTACCCTGCGACCCCAGATCCACGTCCTCCTCCTCAACCGCAACGTCGCCCACGAAGACTTCCGCGACCTCGTCGTGCCTGCGCATCAGGCGATCATCGACGCCGTGCAAAGCCGGGACAGGGCCCTGGCGGTAGAGATAACCATGGCCCATCTCCAGGAGTCGTACGACAAGGTTCGCGATGGCCGGCAAAAACTTCCGGCCCGGAATTCTGAGATACCAGCGCCTCGGGAAACCCACCTGCCTGCATCCGAATAGAAGTGCGTTCATCACGCTCCGAATTCCGGCACAATGCCGACGGCACGATCATGCCGCCGAATGCCAGGTCGACTCGCCAACCACACTGAATTCGAGGGATCCATGAAGGTCAACGCTGCGAAGGCCAAAATGCTCGCCGGTAGCACGGCGTTCGGGATCGAGCTCGGCTTCGGCTCGCCGCTCATCGCCGAGTCACTCTCCCGCACCGGGATCGACTACCTCCAGATCGACACCCAACATGGCGACTGGGGACCGGGCAGCACCC
>DASQCG010000278.1:0-2129 GCA_035634825.1 Thermomicrobiales bacterium
GCCGATGACCGCAGTCTCGCCATCCTTGAGCTTTGGCATGCCGAAACCGGCAGCGCGGACCTCAATCAACTCCAAGCGCGTTTCACCGAACAGCAGAAATTGCAGGTCGATGTCGCCGGCGAGAATACGCTCGCCACCAGCCATGCCATCAACGGTGTCGCCCGCCCGGGCGACGGTTTCGTTGATATCGCGCACGACGATTGCGATGTGATCCAACCCAAGGAGCCTCATGGACCTCAGTCCTCCTTTGTCTCGCTGTTTTCCGCCGGGCATGATACTGCGGATAATCATCATTTCACGCAGTAAGAGGAAGGCGCTCAAGGGCTTGCCCCGGCCTCGCACTCTCTTCCGCCGCTAATCGCGCTTTGCGGTAGTTACTCTGCCAGGCATACAGCCCCGGCTGGAGCACACTGACGATCCATTGGTGCGGCTGCCGCGCCGGTGAGGCCGTCTCAACTCGCCGGGTCTCCGCGGCACGCGGGGGATCTCAGCGCTGACCAGCATCTGGATCTGCGATATCGGCGCCGGGGCCAACGGCTCGCCACCACCGTAGAACCGTGGCGTGCAACGTCCTTTAGAGGTTGGCCATAAATCTCGCGCGTGCCAGGATGGAGCGCGTTGATGTGTCAGATGGCTCTGGGGAACTTGAGGGGGACGGATGACCACAGGAACGTCAGACAGTGCGATGACGGTGCAGCGGTTTCTCGAAGCAATCCTCGCGGGCGACGTCGAGACGGCCATGTCCTACGTCGACGACGACGTCGAGATGAACACTGCCGAGCATCACCCATTCCTCCTAGACCAGTACCGGGGACGACAAGGGTTTCTCGATCTGATGCCCAAGATTGCGGATGAGCTGGACGGATTCCGGTTCGACATCGTGCGAATACTGGGCTGTGGAGACGTTGCCGTTAGTCAGCTGCGCTACCAGGGCGCGGTGAAGAAGACCGGGCGGAGCTTCAACGTGCCGGCCGTTTTCGTCTGGGACGTGCGCGATGGCAAGGTTATCCGTAATCAGGAGTACACGGACACCTGGGCATTCATGAACGCCTTTCAAAGCGACGACTCATAACGGATCCGGACGGAGACGCCCGTCGGCGCTTTCGAGATCGTCCAGGGCCGGTGGTGCATCGACTGGTCGAACTTGCTAACAGTCAGGCAGTATCAGGGCACCGTTCCGTCACTGCCCAAGAAGAATGACGAGGACGAGGAGCGATAGGCCAAAACCGCCGCCGAACATACCTATCGCAGGAACGAACCAGCCCTCCGTGATGCCGCCCCGGGCAGTTGCTGTAAACCAGGTGCAGTAGAAGGTCAACATGGTGCACGATCCAGCGTGACCAAACTGACCGGAGAGCGCTCTGACCTTGACGTCAGATGCGTTGGCGGTTGGCCATGAACGACCATGGGGTTTGGAGTGCGCACCCAAAAGGTGCGGATCATCCCGCGAAGCATCCAAACGGCGGCGACTTGGCCGAGCCCGCCCGGTCTGATCGGGTGGTCGGCATCGGCGCCATCTGCGATTTTCGGACCGGGGGTCCCGAGCCCGGACCGTCGCAGAGCTTCTCGGTCAGCGAATTTGTCGTGCTGGAGGATAGGCGACGTGTGGTCGTTGACCATCGCGGTTTCACCCTCGGATCTAATGTAGGTACCGTTCGCGAGGGCTTGACACCCCAAGTCGTGGGGCAACAGGTGCTGAACGTCGTACTTCCTGATGACGACGAATGCGAGGACGAGCATTCGTGGTCGTGGCTGGCCGAGCTGGCTAGGAAGCAGGGCATCGATGTGACCGCCGACGAACTGAAAGAGTTGCAATATGAGGTGATCCTCACTGACAGGGTGACCCAATGGCTGGTGACACCCTGACGCGAGCGCAGTTCAGTCGCGCCCGCAAGTACGGACCGCTCGCCTCTTCGCGGCAGGCAGTATCAGGCGATCGTGCGCAGCGGTGAGGCCGGCTCCTGTTGTAGAGCCGTGCGCCACCGTATACGTATTCGGCGTTCTCTCGATCGCCAGCGCCAAGTGCGTTGCGATTGCGGGACCTGAGGTGGTGGACATGGCCTCGTGCCGTCTCCCGGCGCGGGCGTGTGCAGACAATGCGCAGCGACGGAAGGGAATCGCCGTGCTTA
>DASQCG010000279.1:0-3714 GCA_035634825.1 Thermomicrobiales bacterium
TGAAACTGGTGGCCGGGTGGCGGCGGACGCGGGTCTACGTCCTCTGTGCGGCGGTCTGGCTGATTGGCGCGTTCCTGTTCGCGATCGGCGAGTACATCCCGGCGGCGATCGTGATTCCGTACCTGTTCCTGGCGATGGTGATTGCCAGCGGCGGCGAGGTCTTCCACTTGCCGCAAAACGGCGGCGCACCGACTGCCCTGGCCCCGGAGGCGCTGCGCGGACGGTACCTGGCGCTGTTCTCATTGGTCTGGACTGTGGCCGGGATCGCCTCGCCGACAATGGTCTCGCTGCTGCTTTCAGTCAACGGCGTGCTGCTTTGGGCGGGGATGGGCGCGGCGGCTTTGGCGACGGCGGCAGTTGCCCTGTACAGCGAGCGGGTGATCGCCCCCGATGTGCAGCGCATGCCGGCCCGTTGACGGATATCGCCGGCGATCACAGGCGCCGGATCGTCTGCAGTATCTCGCGCTGGCTTGTCCTGGTAATGGACCGGCCGGCGATTGCGATCGCCGCGATCGTCACCACCGTGAGGACCGCCAGATAGACCCAGGGTATGGTCGCCTGCTGCGGCGGCGGATCGAAGACGTGGGTCAGCAGCTTGATCAACATGTGGGCGACTCCCCAGCCGAGCAGATAACCGCCGACCAGCCCGCCGAGCAGGATGACTCCCGCCTCGCTCCAGACGAATGACCCCAGTTGGCGAGACTTGGCGCCGAGTGACGCCGCTATTGCGAGCGTGCGACGGCGGTCATCCAGACCGAGCGCCAGCACCAGGCCGGAGCCGGCCGCAGCGAGGATGATCGCGAAGGCCAGCTCGATCCGGGTCAGGCCGTGCAGGCTCACCGCGGTCAGGCTGGAGTTGATCATGCGCTGCTGCGCTGCGATGTCACGGACCGTTGCGCCGGAGGCGGGGCCAAGCGTCGTTCTCACCTGGTTGGCAACGCCGGCCGGGTCTCCGTTGGTCCGGATCAGGACCGTCTCCGCGGCGCCCGTGCCGGTTTGCTGGGCGATGTAGGAGCTGTTCGCGACCAGGAACGAGTCGCTCGGGGCGGTCGGGAACTCGCGGGCAACGCCGACATAGTGGAAGGGGATGGCGTGGTACTGGCCGTCCGCAGCGCTTTTCAGGCGCAGCTTGATGGTGTCGCCGAGCTGGAGTTGGTAATCAAGCACGGTCTCGGGTGAGACGAGGACACCATCAGGCGTATTTGCCAAGCGTGTCATTACCTCGTGCGCCGATCCGCCGACGAAGAACGCATCGACGATGCGGGTGGCGCTGCCTAGCGATGCCGGATCGACACCATACAGGTCTTGCAGGTCGTTCCCGACATAGGCGAAGCGATGCTGCATCGGCTGGACGGCCGCGACGCCGGGAAGCGTTGCGATCTGGGGGATGACCGCGGCGCCGTCGTATCTCTGCACGCCGGTGATGGTGACATCAGCACCGTTCGAGAGCTCCGCGTCCACGTTGGCCTGGGTCTGATACGTCGCGTTGAAGATCGCCGTCGAAGAGGCAAAGGCGATCGCGAGGGCGAGGATCGTCAGTCCGACAGCGATGCGGCCGCGCTGCCGGCTAATCGATGCCCCGACAAGCGAGGAAAGACGTCCGCTCAGTGGATTCGTGATGAACGAGATCATTCTGCCGTTCCGGGCGAGCACCAGCCGGGTCAGGCGAAGGGCCAGGAGCGAGGCGCCGAGCCAGAGCAGCAGCGGCGCGAAGAACGACGTGTACGAGACGCTAACTGTGGGGATGCCTTCCGGCACGACGACGATCTGGTAGCCGTTTCGAGCCGCTCGCCAATAGACGATTCCAGCCAGCGCAAGCAGGATGAAGTCCAGGCCGATCCGTTCCCACCAGCGGCCATGCTCTCTGAGAATCGCCCGCCGGGACATGGCGACTGTCTGCCCGCGCGAGTCGCGCCAGGCGGGGTAGAGAACAGTCAGGGCGGCGATTACCAATCCGATGGCCGCGACGACGGCACTCCAGATCAGCGTCGAGCGCGTGCCGTTGCCGAGTGACCACCGGCCGAGACTGAGGCGAAGCGCAACAGCGGCGATCGTGAATCCGAGGATGATGCCGATCACGCCAACGCAGAGCGACTCGAGCGTTGCCGCGACCAGGATATGCCGGGTTGAGGCTCCGCGCATGCGCAGCAGGGCCATGTCGCGCCGTCGCCGCACCGCGCCGGAGGCTACGACGACTGTCGTCAGCACTGCTGCCAGGATGACGCCGGGAAGGCCGAGGAAGAGGAAGAGGACACGCGCGTACAGGAACTCCTCCCTGGCGACATCGAGGCGAGTCGCGAGGTTATTGCCAACGACCGCCTGGCCGGTCATGCGCGTTTCGTAGTTCCGGGCCTCGCCCGTGACCTGCGTGAAGGCCTTGGTCGGCGAAGACGGCAGGTGATGCGGAATGGAGGCGTGGAGCTGGATGACGGCCGAGCTGGGCGAGATCGCGGCGACCGGATCGAAGAGCGCGTGCCACTGATCGAGCGGCAGAAGCAGCACATTGTCGGGCGGGGCCTGCGGCGCACTACCGGCGGATGCGCCGATGGTCTGAAAGAGGGGATCAGCCATCGGCAAGTCAACGATCCCATCGACCGTGACCTGGACTGGATCCAGACCGGCGCCGCGCTGGATGGTGACAACGCTGCCGGGAGCGGCATGGAGATTGGCGGCGGTCTGTTGCGCCAGAAGGACCGAGCCGCTCCCGACGAGATCGCGGACCTCGGCAGGGAACGTTTCCCGGTATCCGGGGCCGAGGCCGAGCACCTTGCCGGGACCGGTCGTCTGGACGGTGTTGCCGGTGCTTGCCTGGAAGCCCGGGGTATCGAAGTAGCCGACCTGGACGACGTTGGCGGCGCCGGGACTCGACTGTAACTCCTGTGCCGCCGCGTTGGGATCGGAGCCCGGCGCGAGTTGGACTTGCCAATCGATTGGCACGTCGGCAATCGCCTGGCGGGTCATCGTGGACTCGGTTGAGGCGAAGAAGCCGGCGATTGCGGCAAGCAGACCGACCGTCAGCGCAATGCCCAGGGTGGTGCCGATCAACCGCGCGGATTGCCGGCGGAGCAAAGCGGAGAGCCAGATGCGAGCAAAGGTGATCATGGGGTCAGGACCGGTTCTGGAGCGGTCGTGAGGCAGCCGTTCTTCATCGCCCACGTCGTTTCGAGTCGATCCGCAATGCGGAGATCGTGGGTCGAGATGACGACCGCAGCTCCGGATTCGGCTGCGGCCGCGAGGACGGCATCCAGGACGGCGAGCGCCGTGTGCGTGTCCAGCTGGCCAGTCGGCTCATCGGCCAGGATCAGGTTGGGGCGGATGGCGACGGCGCGGGCAATGGCCGCTCGTTGCGCCTGTCCGCCGGAGATCTCTTCCGGCAGCATGGTGGCGAGCTCATCTACGCCGAATCGGGACAGTGCCTCCATCGACCGGCTGGTTGCGTCGCGCTCGTCGTAGCCGGCCATCAGCAGCGGCAACCGCACGTTCTCGACGACGGAAAGCGGCGCGAGCAGACTCGGGCCCTGAAAGATGTCAGCGATCCTGGTCGGGCGCAGCGCATCCCGCTCCCCGAGCGCCGGCCAGGTTACGGAGCCCTCGTTCGGGGTGTCCAGGCCGCCGAGGAGATGAAGCAAGGTGGACTTTCCGCTCCCGCTCGGGCCGGTCAGAGCGATTAGCTGCCCGGGGAGGATGGTGACGCTGGCATCGCGCACGGCCTGA
>DASQCG010000280.1:0-9706 GCA_035634825.1 Thermomicrobiales bacterium
AGCGCCGCGATCCCAAGTCGACGCCATGCCAGGAACAGCGCGACCGCCACCGCAAAGGCGAACGTCGCGTGGTCGCTTGGAAACGATGGGTCAGGTGACGGCTTCAGCAGGAGAACGACGTGGTGGGCTTCGAAGGGTCGCGGCCGATCCCACACCCTGATTATCCCCTGGTTGATCGCGAGGGCCAGCGACGCCGCAATCGTGGCCGCGATGCCGCCCCATTGCCGCTGATCCCGCTCGATTCGCGTGCCCGGCCAAAACCACGCCGCGAGAATCATCAGCACCAGCACGAACGGTCCCTTGCTGGATACGAACTCGACCACGTCATCCATCGAGTCGTAGTTGCCAGCCAGGTGATTGACAGCATGAAAGAGGGAGGCGTCCAACCAGTCATCCTTCCCGATGAACAGGAAACGAGCAAGCGAGGGCGCCGCATCCCAATGTCAGGATGCGGCGCTTCCAGTCTACGTCGTCTGCCCGCCGGTCGGTTCTATGCGGGGTTCGCGTCGACCGTGCCCGAGATCCCCGCCGGTTCCTCAGCGTCCCGCACCCGCACCGATGCCACGAAAGCGACGGTCAAAATCGCGATGATCGCGGCGAGGCTGACCAGCGGGTGGATCTTGTAGACGTCGACCAGCAGCATCTTCGCCCCGACGAACGTCAACACCCCGGCCAGACCCGGTTTCAGGTACTTGAGCCCCGCCAGGTATCCGGCTAGCACAAAGTAGAGCGACCGCAAGCCCAGAATCGCGAAGATGTTCGACGTGAAGACGATGAATGGATCATCCGTGACCGCATAGATCGCCGGAATCGAGTCCACCGCGAAGACGAGGTCGGTGCTTTCGATCAGGATCAGGACCAGCATCAGCGGCGTCATGAACCGCACGCCGTTCCGCTTCACGAAGAGTCGCTGTCCCTCGTATCCCTCGGTCACCGGGAAGAACCGCCGCGCGATACGAACCAGCCGGTTGTGCTCCAGGTCCGGGGTATGCGACTCCTTCTCGCGCAGGAACCTGATTCCCGTGAAGATCAGGAAGGCGCCGAACAGGTAGATCACGAAGTGCAACGAGTGGATCAGGACGCCCGCGAATGCGATCAGGAGTGCCCGCATCAGCAGCGCCCCCAGCACGCCCCAGAACAGCACCCGATGCTGATACGCCGCCGGCACCTTGAACGCCCCGAAGAGCAGCAGGAAGACGAAGACGTTGTCGACGCTCAGGGCCTGCTCGATCAGGTACCCGGTCGTCCACTCGATGCCGGCGTCGGTCCCCTTGAACAGGAAGACGCCGACGTTGAAGATGATGGCCGCGCTCATCACGAACCCGGTCCAGATCAGCGCCTCCTTGCGCGACACCTCATGAGCATCGCGATGGAGCACGCCGAGGTCGATGGCCAACATGCCGCCGACGAAGAGCAGGAACAGGGCCCACGGCCAGAACTGCACGATATCCAATGGTTGATCCCCTTTCGAATGGGCTCAGTAAAGCGGCCTAGTCGAATTCGAGGAGATCAGCCAACCGTCGCTTCTTCGATGGTTTGCCGTATTCAGAGTCGCGATCGTGGTCGTCGTCATCGTCGCGGCTGCGCACTTCCGCAGAGCGCGGCCGGCCGTCATCGGATTGGCGACGGTCATCGTCATATCGTCTTCGCTCGTCGTTCCGATCGCGGTCATCCTCATGGCCGCGGTCGTCACCGAGCATTCCCGACACGCGGTCAAGCAGCGACCGCTTGCCGGCCGGGTGGCCGTTCCGCTTCTTCTTGTCGCGTTCGAACAGCTCAAAAATCTCGTCGAGCATTGATGTGGCTCCTTCTGATGATGTGCCGGAAACAAAAAGACCCGGCCATCCGAAATCGGATAAGCCAGGGTCTGACCGGACGTCATCGAAGGTATCGATGCCCGCGTTCCTGACCGGCGCCACGGCGTAATGACGACCAGGAACCACCTCGCGGAGCAAGGCGTGGGTTACTCCCCCTGTTGCACTAAACCCTACGGATCAAGGCAGCCGCTGTCAAGGCTCCGGGGAAGTAAAATGGAGCGCCGCATGGGTCCAACCGGCGTGCGAGAATGACCGGCGCCTATGAAGGAACTCATGACTGCAACCATCTCCCCGGCCCTAGACACTTCCACCGTCGGCGCGATTCAGCGTCGCATCGTGCTCGTCCTGGCGGCTGCGCAGGTATTGGGCGGGGTCGGCGTTGCGACCGGTGCGGCCGTCGGCGCATTGTTGGCGGCCGACATGGCGTCCGATTCGTTCAGCGGCCTTGCGTCGGCGGCATCGGTGACAGGGGCGGCGCTGATCGCCATCCCGGTCTCGCGGGTCATGGACGCGCACGGCCGCCGCCCTGGCCTGATGCTCGCCTATGCAATCGGCATCTGTGGCGCCCTGACGACCGTCATCGGCGCGACGGTGGGCTGGTTTCCGCTTGCCCTGCTCGGCCTGGTCGCGATCGGCGGCGGCACGACCGCCACGCTCCAGTCCCGCTACGCCGCGACCGACCTGGCGAGCCCCGAGCGCCGCGGCCGCGCCCTGTCGACCGTGGTCTGGGCAACGACGTTCGGCTCAGTCCTCGGCCCGAATCTCGCTTCACCGATGGGCCGGTTCGCCGAGACGATTGGCGTACCCTCGCTCGCAGGGCCGTATCTGCTCACCATGTGCGCGTTGTTCATCTCTGCCTCTGTCATCGGTATATTCCTTCGGCCCGATCCGCTCCATGTCGCGCGCGACCTGCGCCATGGCGAGGGCGGCCGGGGTCCGAAGGCGCCGGTCGAGCGGTCGATTCGGTCGGCGCTGGCGACCATCATGGAATCGCCCGGTGCGCGCAACGGGTTGGCCGCAATCGTTCTCGGCCACGCAGTGATGGTTGCCGTCATGTCCATGACACCGCTGCACTTGCGCCACGCCGACGAAGGTCTGCGCGTGATCGGCATCGTGATCAGCCTCCACATCGCCGGCATGTATGCCTTCTCGCCCCTGGTCGGTATCGCGGTCGATCGGTTCGGCCGCCGCCCGGTGATCACGCTCGGCAGCCTGATCCTGCTCGGCTCGTTTCTGGTCGCCGGAACCGCCAGCGGTCACCAGCCGCCGCAGCTCGCCGTTGGTCTCTGCATGCTCGGCCTCGGCTGGTCCTGCACGATGATCGCCGGCTCGACCCTGCTGACCGACTCCGTCCCGATCGAGCAGTTGCCGAACGTCCAGGGCACCGCCGACGTCGTGATGGGTTTCGGCGGCGCCACAGCCGGGTTGCTGGCCGGCCTCGTAGTCGGGATCGGCTCATACGCGGTCCTGGCGATGGTCGCCGCCTGCGTCATCCTGCCGCTGCTCTTCGTGACCCTGCTCCAGCCGCGCGTAGCCACGGTCCAGAGTCCGGCCTGACGGTCCAACGATGAGCCAGTACGACATCTATCGCGCTGCCAATCAGCGCCTCGAGGCCCTGATCGACGTCAACCCAAGCCACGACACCGCGTTGCGCGCCGTCCAGGCACGGGCATCGGCACGCCTCAAGGTCATGGCCGCCTTTCTGGAGTACCTGGGCAATCCCCACCGCACCGCACCGGTCATCCACGTCGGCGGAACCTCCGGCAAGGGTTCGACCGCGTCATCGATCGCCTCGATCCTGCACGCCGCCGGCATGTCGACACTGCTCCACACCTCGCCCTTCCTGCAGGTCTCGACCGAGAAGCTACAGATCGACACGCAGCTGATCGATGCGCCGCTCTTCGCCGAATTGACGGACGAGGTGATCGGTGCCGCGGAGCGGTTCGGTGAGATTCAACTGACCTACGGCGAAGCCTGGATGGCGCTTGTGGCCATGGCCATGGCCCGGCTCAAGCCGGATGTCGCGGTTATCGAGGTCGGCGCCGGCGGGCGATTCGACCTGACCAACGTCGTCGACTCTTCGGTGGCCGTAATCACGACTGTCGGGATCGACCATACGGAGACGCTCGGCCCGACCATCCCGGAAATTGCCTGGCACAAGGCCGGCATCATCAAGCACGGCCATTCCGTTGTCCATGGTGTCGAACAGCCGGAAGCCCGCGCCGAGATCGACCGGCAAGCGGCCTCGGTTGGCGTTGCCTCGCTGACCCGAATCGACATCGCTGATCTGCAGGTCGATCAAGGGGATGACGGGCACGCAACCTGGCGCGATCCAGTGACCGGCGTCCGGCTGCGGGCAGGCATACCGGGAATGCCACAGGCGCAGAACGGCGCCCTTGCCGTCGCTGCCTGCCGCGCATTCGTCCCCGACCTGGCGATCGCCGCTATCGAATGTGGCTTGGCCGAGACCCGCATCGCCGCCCGCTTCGAGCGCATGCCGGGCGAGCGGACGGTCATCCTCGACGGCGCCCACAACGTGCAGAAAGTCGCCGCGATCGTCCCGGATCTTGCACGCCTGCCGCGCCCGCGGGTCGGCGTCATCGGCTTTCTTGCCGCCAAGCGCTCCGACGAGATGATCGGGCTCCTCGGCCCGGCGCTCGATCACGTCGTGGTCGCGCGGCCGGATGTGCTCGGCAAACCGGGACGGGACGTTGCGCATACGGCCGAATCCGTGCGGACGCATGTCACGGCTCCGGTGATTTCGGCGTCAAGTCCCGCCGATGCGGTTCGGATAGCTGAAGGGATTGCCGGCGACCATGGCTCGGTCATCGCGACCGGCTCGCTCTACCTCTGCGGAGCCATACGGGAGCGCTGGTATGGCAGCCGGGAAATCATCGAGCAGAAAACACAATGGCCGGGGAACACTCCCCGGCCATCCTGACGCTTATTCTTGCGTGAGCGGCTCGTTTCGCCGCCGTTCCTCTTCGAGGCGAGCCTCGTTCGAGCGGTACCAGAGCGCGCCGAGCACCGCCATGATGGTGCCGCCGATGATCAGCACCCACGAGACGTTGGTCATCAGGTTGTTCTCGTCGAACTCCGACTTCGAGACGCCGATCAACATGAAGCCGGTTGCCGCAGCGACCGAACCGATCGAAGTGAGAAGAATTGCCAGCATATTCCCGCAGCTCCTCGGGTTCTGATGCCCGTTTGACCCGACCAATCCCTGTCCGGTAGTGTACTGTCTAACGTTGCGGGAATTGCGCACGCCTGCCATCCATACGCCACATAACCACCGGGAAGCATGTCCGACATCGTCATCGTCGAAGACCTCGTGAAGCACTACGGTGCGGTCCATGCCGTCGACGGTATTTCGTTCGCCGTCGCCGAGGGCGAGATCTTCGGCCTGCTCGGCCACAACGGCGCCGGTAAGACCACAACCATCCGGATGCTTACCGGCCGCACCCGACCATCGGCCGGTCGCGCTTCGATTGCCGGGTTCGACGTGGTCGAGGATCTCGACCAGATCAAGCCGATCATCAATCTCGTCTTCGAGGACGCCAATCTCTACGAGCGGCTGACCGGCAGGGACAACCTCGCCATGTTCGCCCGGCTCTACGGCGTACCCGTCTCACGCGCCGACGAGTTGCTCGAGATGCTGGATCTGACCGAAGCCGCCAAGCGCCGGGTCAAGACCTATTCGACCGGCATGAAGCAGCGCCTCGTCATCGCCCGGGCTCTGATCAACTCGCCGAAGGTGCTCTTCCTCGATGAGCCGACCCGCGGCCTCGATCCCGCTTCGGCTCGCGAGCTGCGGGAACTCATCGTGAAGCTCGCCGCAGGTGGGACGACGGTCGTCCTGACGACGCACTACATGAACGAGGCCGATGAGCTCTGTGATCGCGTGGCCTTCCTCAAGGAGGGCAAGATCGTCGCGCTCGACAGCCCGCAGGAGCTCAAGCTGAAGTACGGTCGCCGCGCCGCGAAAGTCCTGCTCGACAACCGGGAAGAGCGCGAGATCGACCTCACGTCACCGGCGGATGCCCAGACTCTGAGCAACTGGATGTCCCAGGGCCGCGTCATGACCCTGCATTCGGAAGAGGGCACGCTCGAGGACGTCTTCATCAACATCGCGGGGCCGGCTCATATCCGATGAATCGATCACTGAACCGCATCTTCACGCTCTTCACCAAGGACCTGAAGGATGCCATCCGCGACGCGCGCGTCCTGGTCGCCCTGATCGTGCCGCTCGGCATCGGGGTTTTCTACAACTACACCTTCGACGACACATCGATCACCGAGATCAAGGGAACCGTCGCCATCTCCGCGGCCGACGCGACCCAGCTGCCCGACTTGATCAAGGCCGCCGTGCCGAGCAATGTCCATCTCACGTTCGAGTCCCAACCCGATCAGGCCGCGGTCGAGAAGGCGGTCGGCAACGAGGACGCGGATGTCGGCATCGTCGTCCCGGCAGGATTCGATCAGGCGGTGTCGCAGGGCGGGCAGCCGGAACTGGGCGTGATCCGCTCGCCGAAACCGTCCGTGCCCGGCGACTACGTGCTGGCCACGCTCGAGCCGGTGCTGCGCCAGATGGCCGGTCAGGAGTTTCCGGTTGCGATCAACGTCACCCAGGCCGCCGAGCAGCCGTCGGAGACCATCTTCGACAAGATCGGCATAAGGACCTGGTCGCTTTCGCTGTCGATCGTCATGATGCTGGCGCTGGTCTCCGCACTGGCGATTCCGATCGTGCTGGCCGAGGAGTTCGAGAAGAAGACGATCGACGCGCTCGTGCTGGCGATGCCGTATCACGAGGTCGTGCTTGCCAAGGCGCTGCTCGGGATGTTCTACATCCTCGTCATGGTAGTGATCTTCATCAACCTGACAACGCTCGAAATCCACCGATGGGGCTTGTTCGTGCTCGCCGTTGCACTGACCGGCTTTACCCTGCTCGGCTTTGGACTCCTGCTGGCCGGCACGTTCAAGAACGCGAATCAGCTCAACACCTGGTCCGGCGTGTTCCTCTTACCTTTCCTCGCCCCGGCGGTGGTCATCGGGCAACCCGTGCCGGAGCTGCTGCGCGAGAGTGCCGCACTGCTGCCAAGTGGAGCAGGCATGAAGTTGTTGCTCAACTCCGTCGCCACCGAGCAGCTCTTTTCCGGCAACGTCCGGTCCGTGCTGGTACTCGTTGCTTGGGCTGCCGTGGCGTATCTGCTATTACTCTGGCAACTGAAGCGGAGGCAGGCATGAGCGCGCACCAGGAACCGGTGCCACATCCGGAATATCTCCAGTCGACGTCATCGATCCCGACCCTGATCGGCCGCGCCCTCAAGCGGCAGTGCCCGGTTTGCGGCTACCACCCGATCTGGACAGGTTGGATGACGCTGGTGGACTCCTGCCCAAATTGCGGCTACGTCTTCCGGCGCGAGGGTGGCTATTTCCTCGGCGGCTACGCCCTCAATCTGGTCGTCGCCGAATTCATCGCGATGTTCGTCCTGGTTGCGTTGTTGGTCTGGACGGCTTGGGAGTGGTGGGAAATCGAGCTGGTCGTCCTGCCGCTGGCGATCGGCCTGCCGATCCTCTTCTTCCCCTTCTCGCGCGGCCTCTGGATGGCCCTCGACCTCACCTTCACCCCCCAAAACCAGCGCTGAATCGACTGCATTCGTCACCGCGCGGGCGTAAACACCCGGTCTGAAACCTGAACCCGGCCCAAGCCGGCTGGGATGCCACTCGGAATGTGGCGCGGGTGATGCTCTCTTTCCTGGAGGAGAGAGTCGGAGAGAGGATGTGCCCCGCGATGACGTGAAGCGGCATGATGGACTCGCCGAACAACCTACCTGCATGCACGACATAGTCCCAGCCGCCCGCAGCCGGATGCAACGCCGTTAACACGATCTTCAATTCCTCCGCGCCTGAATCTCTATACTTCGCGGAACCTCACCGTGTGCGAGGAGTCGGAAAGTTTGGGAGGCGGCGCCAACCGGTATGCAGACTGAGCGGATTCGTGGCCTCGATAGCGACGTCGACAACCACGGCCCCGGCAAGCGCGAGGTCGACCTCTACGTCCGCACCTATACAACCCTGCTCCAGAGCTCGGGCGCGATTTCGGTCGCCAGCCTCGAGCCGGCCCACATCACCGCCGCGTCGTCGCTCCACGCCGGCGCCCTCGAGCCGGAGCCCGATCTCAACGCCTTCATCTATTCCGTGCAGCGACTTCCCGCTTCGATCGCCGATGTCCGCATGATCGTTCTCGGTCAGCAGCAGAAGGCCTTCGTCCGCGCCGGCTACGCCAACATGTCGGACTGGCAGGTCCAGAGCGCGCCCGGCCGCCGCCGTCGCTGGCTCTTCGATGGCACCGAGACGCTGGCGGCCTACATCGCCTCATCCTCCGACCTCGACGACCTGATCCCCACCATCGTGGCCTTCCAGATCGAGTGGAACAAGATGCACCGCATCATCCGCGACGACGACCGCCTCGGTGACCTGCTGGAGACCGCCGGCGAGGATGGCATCATCCTCACGATCGATGAGATCGCCGAAGTCGGCGAGCGTCTCCTGTTATCGACGGTCGATTGGCAGCGGTTGCAAAGCGTCTGGGGTCCTGCCCTCTGGCGCAATCTGTCCCTGATCGCGTCCGGCAAGAAGCGGTACGAGCTGATGATGGTCGGCGGCAGCTTCGTGGGCTACACCCGCTCCACCCGCCAGTGGTGGTCGCCTGTCGAGCGCCTGCTGATGGAGATGAAGCTCGACCAGCGGCCGATCTATTTCGTCTCCTCGAACATGCACAGCTTCGCCAACGTCCTGACCGGCACGGCCAGACGCCGCGAGCGTGAGCTGAAGCAGTTCGCCCGCGAATCGACCATGCTCGGCCTCGCCGATGAGCTCGAGAAGATCGAGTCTGGCAAGCTGGAGTCCTCGCTCGACAACCTGCTCTACTTCGCCGCCCGTCCCTACTTCGCGCTGCCGGCCCAGCTCAAGGATCGCGAGCGGCGTACCGCCGAGGAGACCGAACGCGGCGTCTATCACATCGATCCCCGCTCGGCGGTCGATGTCGGCGTCCAGGTCATCGACCTCAGCAAGTCCGACCTCTCCTCGATCGACCCGCGCCTCTGCCATCATGGGACCGAGACGCTCGACCCTCGGGCAACGGACGCGATCATCGTCAACGTCAACTACCCGCTCGGCTTCGCCGCCTACCATCTCCTGTCGCAAGTCGCGATGGCGACCGAGCAGATCCGTGGCATCTACATCCTCGGCAAGGCCGCCACGCTCAACGGTCGGATCGGCGACGTCATGCTCGCCAACGTCGTCTTCGATGAGCACTCCGGCAACACCTACTGGTTCGACAACTGCTTCTCATACCAGGACGTCGCCCCGTTCCTGCTTTTCGGCGCCGCGCTCGACAACCAGAAGGCGGTCACCGTCAAGGGCACCTACCTCCAGAACCAGGGCTATCTCGACTTCTACTACCGCGAGAATTTCACCGTCGTCGAAATGGAAGCCGGCCCGTACTTGAGCGCCATCTACGAGGACAGCCGCCTCGAGCGCCACCCCAGCGAGCAGGCCATCAACCTGCGCGGGACAGTCGGCCATGACATCGACCTCGGCATCATCCACTACGCCTCAGACACGCCATACACCCGCGCCCAAACCCTCGGCGCCCGCGGCATGTCCTTCTACGGCATGGACTCCACCTACGCCAGCACCATAGCCATCCTCCGCCGCATCTTCCAAAAAACAGGCACGCTGAAGTCGAGTCATGAGTCGTGAGTCGTGGGGTGCCGGCCGGGTCATAGGTGATGGCCAAGACCGCCGGATAAACTCAGAGGCGCTTACTCGAAAATCGACAAGCACTTGCCGCGCGGATGTACAACCCCTAACGAGCGGTTGCGGCC
>DASQCG010000281.1:0-4046 GCA_035634825.1 Thermomicrobiales bacterium
CGCTCCATGACGGCGAGGAGCAAATCCTGCTTGTCCTTGAAGTGGTAGTAGAGGGCGGGCTTGGTCATGCCGACCGCATCCGCGATCTCCTGCATCGACGTTTCGGCATAGCCCTTGGAAAGGAACCGGGTCCGGGCTTCATCGAGGATGCGTTCCCGGCCGTCGCCCCGAACAGATGACTGTAGTGATTCTCCGGCGATGATGGTCATAATCCGTTCCTGCATTGATTGGTACGAGGGCTCTAGCCGTTCGGGTAGGTTGGGATCGGATTGCAGGCTGAGAGCGAACTTCCGGCTACTATCGATTCACATCAAATTCACAAAATCCAATTGACAACTTACCTACCGGTCAGTATTGTACACCTTCGGATTCACCGCTGAATCCCCAGACTACCGCAAGTCTTCCGCCAGTACATCGGGATGCCGACCTCTCTTCAGCGTGCGGCTGAAGGGCAGATCCAGGCCCATGTCGATTCGGCAGTTCATCAGTCGACTACTGGTGTCAAGTCCAGCAGACGTGACCCAAACGCGCAGCGTAGCGCAGTGCAGATCGCCACGAGGTGGTGGCCAGTGGTGCCCCTCCGTCGAAAGGCGGAGACCCGATTCGGTCTCTCGTCGCATGTCCGCTGGCACATTGATCGGTTGAAATTGGATGGGAAAGAGGGGATTTGGAATGGCTAGCAGACACGTCAGTAACGGACCCGGCGCACTCTATCGATGGGGCGCGTTCGCAGCGCGCAATCGCTGGAAGGTGGTCGGAGCGTGGGTCGCGTTCCTGATCATCTTCGGCGCATTTTCGTTCACCGTGAAGGGCCAGTTCTCGGACCGGTTTTCGGTCCCGGGCGCGGAGTCGCAGACCGCATACGATCTGCTGAACAAGCGGTTTCCGTCACAGGCCGGTGACACCGCCCGCATCGTCTTCCAGGCCAAGGACGGACATATCTCGGATCCGGCGGTGCAGGCTGAGATCACGGCGCTCCTGTCGCAGGTGAGCGGTTTGCCGCACGTGGCAGGCGTCGAATCGCCGCTTGACCGCCCGCAGCAGGTCAACGGTGATGGAACGATCGCCTACGCGACGATCCTCTACGACAAGCTTGCGCCGGAAGTTCCGCGCGCCGACATTGATAAATTCGTTGCAACGGCCGACGCCGCCGAGTCGAGCAATCTCCGCATCGAGCTGGGTGGCACGATCATCGAGCAGGTCGACGCGCCTCCGCCGGGCGGCGAGACCTTCATTGCGCTGGCCGCGGCGGCGATCGTACTCATGGTGGCGTTCGGTTCGGTGTTCGCCATGGGCATTCCATTGCTGGTGGCCCTGGCCGGACTCGGCGCCGGTTTCCTCGGCATCTTTATCGCCCAGAACTTCTTTGACATCGCCACGTTCACGCCCTTCATCGCCGCCATGATCGGCCTCGGCGTCGGCATCGACTACTCGCTCTTCATCGTCACCCGCTTCCGGGAAGGGCTGCACCGGGGAGTGTCTGTCGAGGAGGCGGTTGCCCGGGCGATCGACTCCGCCGGTCGGGCAGTCTTCTTCGCTGGCATCGTCGTCGTAATCGCGGTGCTGGGCCTGATCGCGGGCGAGCTGCCGTTCATGACCGCCTACGCGGTGTCAGTTGCCCTGGTCGTCGGATTCTCGATCGCGGTGGCGCTCACGCTCCTGCCGGCCATCCTCGGCATCGTCGGTCGCCGCATCGACAAGTGGGGCATCAAACGATTCCAGCAGACCGCGGCCGACTCCGGCACGTCGTTCGGTACGAAGATTGGTCGCCGGATCCAGCGACGACCGCTGGTGTTCGCGCTGGTATCCGCCGGCTTCCTCCTGTTCCTGGCCGCGCCGATCCTCGACGTGAACCTGGGCTTCACCGACGCCGGCAATAACGCCAAGGACACTCATTCCCGGCAGGCCTACGACCTGCTCGAGCAGGGCTTCGGACCGGGCTTCAATAACCCGTTCGTCGTCGTAGTAGATGGCAATGGCCAGCCGGTCGATCAGAACCAGCTGAGCTCGATCGCGCAGGATCTCCGCACGGTGCCGGACGTGGCCGCCGTGGCTGACCCGATCGTCAATCAGGCGGGCGACACGGCCATCATTTCTGTCGTGCCGACGGTCTCGATCAAGGACAAGGCGGCGACCGACCTCGTCGATCACATGCGAAACGACGTGCTGCCGCCGCTGATGGCAAACGGCTCCAGCAAGGCATACGTTGGTGGCTACGCAGCGTCATTCGTCGACATCGTCGAGCATATGGTCAGCCGGACCCCGGTCTTCTTCCTGTTCGTGGTCGGCCTCAGCTTCCTGCTGCTGTCAGTGGTCTTCCGATCGGTCGTGATCGCGCTCAAGGCCGCGATCATGAACCTGCTCTCGATCAGCGCCGCCTTCGGCGTGGTCGTGGCCATCTTCCAATGGGGTTGGGGCGCCAACATGCTTGGGGTTGACGAGAAGCAGCCGATCCTGGCCTTCGCGCCGATGTTCCTCTTCTCGATCCTGTTCGGCCTGTCGATGGACTACGAGGTCTTTCTGCTGAGCCGAATCCGGGAGTCGTGGGTTCATGGCAAGAACACCTCGGACGCAGTTGTCGAAGGGCTTGGAGTAACGGCGCGGGTCATTTCGGCCGCCGCCGCGATCATGGTGGTGGTGTTCCTGAGCTTCGTGCTGACCCCGGATCCGATCTCGAAGCAGATGGGTGTCGGGTTGGCGGTGGCGATCCTGGTTGACGCCACGGTTGTCCGCATGATCCTGGTCCCCGCGACCATGGAGCTGCTGGGCGAGTGGAACTGGTGGTTCCCGAAGTGGTTGGACCGCCGCGTTCCGCGGATCAATGTTGAAGGCAGCGCACTGCCGGTCGGCGCCGAAGGTATCGCCGACTAGAAAGATTGGATTGCGATGGTAGATGTCACAGGTCGCGGAATTGCAAGCCGCGTCAACGACTCAAATGTGAAGTGGTACACGCTGATCGCGGCCTGCTTCGGACTCTTCATGGCCTTGCTCGACAACCTGGTTGTCAACATCGCCATGCCGACGATCGCCAAGGACCTGGATGCGAATACATCCCAGCTCCAGTGGATCGTCTCAGCCTACACGCTCGTCTTCGCCTCGCTCCAGATCACCGCCGGTGGTCTGGGCGACCGGCTCGGGCGCAAGCGCTGGTTCCTGATCGGCCTTGCGCTGTTCACGATCACGTCGGCCGCGGCGGCGGCCTCGCGGTCGATCGAGATGCTGATCGCCATGCGCGCGCTGCAAGGTCTGGGCGCGGCGTTCATCATGCCGCTCTCGCTCTCGCTGATCTCGAATGCGTTTCCGCCGGAAGAGCGTGGCAAAGCGGTCGGTATCTGGAGCGCGATCTCCGTCTCCTCGATCGCCCTCGGACCGGTGATCGGTGGCTTGGTCGTCGAGTACCTCTCGTGGCACTGGGTCTTCCTGATCAATGTCCCGATCGGCATTGCGGCCTGGATCGTGACGCAGGCCGTGGTGCGCGAGTCGAAGGATGAATCGGGCGACGTCGCCACGGATATCCCGGGCACGCTCCTGATCACGGGCGCGATCGCCTCACTAACCTACGGTCTGATCGAGGCCGGCAACCGGGGCTGGGGCGATCCCCTGATCGTGACCATGCTCAGCCTGGCAGCGATTCTCGGCATTGGCTTCGTCTACACCGAGAGCAAGGTTGCCCGGCCAATGGTGCCGCTGCGGTTCTTCCGCTCCGGCAACTTCACCGGGGCTAATATCGACTCGTTCCTGATCTCGTTCATGATCTCGGCGATCGGCTTCTTCATGACCCTCTATCAGCAGAATGTCCATGGCTTCTCCGCGGTGCGGACTGGCCTGGCGCTGTTGCCGATGGTCATCTCGATGATGGTGCTCTCGCCGATTGGCGGCACGATGATCAACCGGGTCGGGCCGCGCAAGCTGGTCTCGTTCGGCATGGCCGTGACCGGTATCGGAGGTCTGCTCCTGCTGCGCGCCTCAGTCGATGCGAGATACCTCGATATCGTGCCCGGCTTCGTGGTGATGGGTCTCGGCATGTCCTTTATCTGGGCGCCGAT
>DASQCG010000282.1:0-7488 GCA_035634825.1 Thermomicrobiales bacterium
GCAACCGGCGGCGGTCCGGATCTCCTCATCGGCCCTGCCGACTGGGTCGGCGAGCTGGCGACCGGTGAGCTGATCAAGGCGCTCGACGACATGGCCACGAGCGACATCACCGACGCCTTTCTGCCGGCCACGATCGACCAACTCAAGTTCGACGGCAAGCTTTATGGCCTGCCGGAGAGCTTCGAGTGTGTCGCTCTCTACTACAACACCGATCTGGTCAAGACCGCCCCGAAGGACACGAACGAGGTCTACTCCGTCTCCGCCGGGATGGCGAGCGGCACCTACGGTCTCGCGCTCCTCTCCAACTTCTATCACCCCGCCGGATTCCTGTTCGGTTTCGGCGGCCAGCTGTTCGATGACCAGAACAAGTGCATTCTGAACTCGCCCGAGACGGTCAACTTCCTGACCTGGCTCGGCAACTTCACCACCAAACCGGGCCTCTTCCAGCAGAACGACGACGCGGCCATCAGCTCCCTGTTCAAGAGCGGCAAGGCCGGCATGGTGGTCAACGGACCGTGGGCTTTGGGCGACTACACCGGCGCGCTCGGCGCGGACAAGGTTGCCGTTGCGCCGATCCCGCTGATCTCCGAAAGCAACAATGGTCCGGCGAAGCCATTCCTCGGCCTGAAGCAGATGATGATGAACAACAACATTGAGGGCGATCAAGCTACCCTCGCGTTCGAGTTCATGAAGTTCTTCACCGGCCCCGAGTCCGCGGGTCCGCTCGCGGAGAAAAACGGGCACCTGCCGGCCAACAAGTCGATCGACATCTCCGGCAACGAGATCGCGCAAGCGTTCGTGAAGCAGGCCGAGACGGCGACTCCGACCCCCACCATCCCCGAGATGGGCCAGGTCTGGGATCCCGCCGGAGCGATGATCACGGCAGTCCTCGCCGGCGATCAGACTCCGGAAGAAGCCGCCAAGGACGCCCAGGACAAGATCAACAAAGCCATCGAGAACATGTAATCAGGGGTTTCGGGACCGGGGGTTCGATGCAGAATTCCCGGTCCCTTTCGCATCTTGATGAAGGAGTGATGCGATGGCTGCCCAGGTCCCCGCGGCAACTGCGGGGAGACACGTTGAAGCACTTCAGTCGGGAGGAAAGAAGGGGTTCTGGGCACGATACCGCCTGCCGTACCTTTATATCCTGCCTGCCTCAATCATCCTCTCGATCGTCACGCTCTATCCAATTGCCTACGGCGTCTACCTGAGCTTCACCGACTTCCGGATTAAGAACCTGCGCGGCACTACTCCAGATTGGGTCTGGTTCCGGAACTACGAGCGAATCTTCAAGAACGAACTGCCACTCTCCAACTTCAATTTCTGGCGGATTATCGGCTTCAACATTACCTGGACAATCACGAACGTCATCTTCCATGTGACCTTTGGGATTGCGGTCGCAGTCCTGTTGAACCGACAGCGGATCCTGTTCCGGAGGTTCTGGCGGGCGATCTTCGTGATTCCGTGGGCGATGCCACCTTTGGTGGTCGCCACGGTCTGGAAGAACATGTTCGATACCCAGTTCGGCGCAATCAACCTCTTGCTCGGTTCGCTCGGGCTGCCAAGTGACACTCGCTGGCTGGAATCGACCCATCCTCCGATCCCATTCCTCCCCTTCCTGCCGCTTTCCTACTTCGCGGTGCTGACCACGAATGTATGGCTCGGCTGGCCCTTCATGATGGTGGTCGCGACGGGTGCGCTGCAGTCAATCCCGGGCGACCTCTACGAAGCGGCGCGGGTCGACGGAGCGAACCGGTGGCGTCAGTTCGTGGACATCACGCTGCCGCTGCTTCGGCCGGCCATGGTTCCCGCGATCATGTACGGCACGATCCTGACCTTCAACCAGTTCAACGTCATCTACTTCGTCACGGCCGGTGGTCCCCTCGGTAAGACCGAGATCCTGGTCACGCAGGCATTCAAGCTGGTCAATCCCGGCGGTCTATATGGAGTTGCGTCGGCATTCAGTGTGCTGATATTTCTGATCTTGCTGGTCATCACCCTCGGCCAGAACCGGGTGATGCGCGGATTGGAGGGCTGGTCCGATGCCTAAAGCAGCGAGCGGGCACCGCGTCACGAGGCAGGAGCGGATCGAGGACATCCTCGCCCACCTGGCGTTGCTCGCGATTGCCTTTACCGTCCTCTTTCCGATCATTTGGATCTTTTCGATGGCGATCGACCCGCGCAACATCGCCCGGCCGACATCGCTCGACCTGATTCCGCCCGGCGCCAGCCTCGATGCCTTCAACAGGGTGCTGACTGAGCCACTGGCCAACAATGTCATGTTCTCGACGTTGCTGAAGAACAGCCTGGTCGTGGCCGGAGGAGTCAGCTTATCGGTTACGGTGCTGGCGGTTTCGGCAGCCTACGCCTTCTCTCGCTTCCACTTTCCGGGCCGGAAGTGGGGTCTGTTCGCTTTCATCGCGGTATTGATGCTGCCGCAAGTTGCGACGCTGGCGCCACTCTTCGTGCTCCTGAGCAGTATCAAGCTGTTTGGTGGCGAGAGTCTGCGCACGACGCTCCTGGGTGTAGGTATCGCGTACGTGAGCGGCGCCCTTCCGTTCGCCATCTGGAACCTCCGCGGCTACATCGATACAATCCCGCGCGAGGTCGAGGAATCGGCCTTGATCGATGGCGCCGGACCGAACCGTGCCTTCATCGATGTCGTGCTGCCGCTCGTCCTGCCGGCGATCGCGATCACCGTCCTGTTCGGCTTCATGGCCGCCTGGACCGAGTTCGTGCTGGCCTGGACCTTCCTGACCGATCCGAAACGCTTCACGCTGGCGATGGGATTGAGCTCGATGGTTGGCCAATACTCGTCGAACACGCCGTGGTCCGACTTCGCCGCAATGTCGATCCTGATCACGCTGCCGATCGTGGTCCTCTTCTTCTTCCTGCAGCGCTGGATCGTCGGCGGCCTCGCCGTCGGCGCCGTGAAGGGATAGATGAGGCGCGGAGCCGGGAAGGCGCGCAATCAAGCGAGGAGATCGGGTCACGGGAGACCAGAGCCCGGCTTCCTCTAGGCAATCGCTCTCTTTTGCCTCGTGCTGATCGTAGGCTTCGCGGTCACGCCGCGGTTCAGGATCGTGCCTTTGTCGCGGTTTTGCTGGTAGTAGCTGAAACCGCCGGGGAAGTCGCGCAGGACGCCGGCGTCGATCTCGATAACCCGGGTACAGATCTTGTCGAGGTAGAAGCGGTCGTGTGAGATCGAGAGGATCGTGCCCGGGAAGTCGAGCAGGGCGTCCTCGAGCGTCTCGACCGAGCCGATGTCGAGGTTGTTGGTCGGCTCATCGAGCAGCAGGAAGTTGGCGCCCTTCAGGATCAGGATCGCGATCTGGAGCCGGCTCCGCTCGCCACCGCTGAAGGCGCCAATTCGGTTCATGGCGTCGTCCCGGTCGAAGAGCATTCCCGACAGGATCGAGATCGCCTGTTGCTCGGTGACCGGCTTGATCCGGCGAATGACGTCGATCGGCGACTGGTTCGGGTCGAGCGTCTCATGCTCCTGGGCGTAATAGCCGGTCACGATTGATGGCCCGAGGCGGAAAGAACCGCTCGTCGCCTGCTCCTGACCGAGCGCCATCTTGAAGAGCGTCGTCTTGCCGGCGCCGTTGCCGCCGACGATCCCGACGCGCTCGCCGTGCCTAATCTCGAGATCGAACGGCTTGAGCACCTCGCGCTCGCCATACGACTTGGCCGCGCCGACCGCCTCGAGGACAAGGGACGATCCTCGCTCGGCCTCGAACTCGACCTTGATCTTGCGGCGAGTCAGGACTGGCATCGCCTCGGCATCGAGCCTGGTCCGTTCCTCGGCCACCTTGCGCCGCATCGCCTCGGCCCGGGTCGCGAACTTCGGATTCTGGCGCGCCCACTGGGTCAAATCCTCAGCGCTGGCTTTCAGCTTCTTGAACTCGCGCTCTGCCAGCTCCCGCAGCTCAAGCGCCCGCTCGAGCCGACTCCGCTTCAGCTCCTGGTACTGGCTGTAGTTGCCCGGGTAAATCTGGATCTTGCCGTCCTCGAGCTCGAAAATCTCGTTGGCGACGCGGTCGATCATGTATCGGTCGTGCGAGATAAGTCCCACAGCTCCGCGATATCCGGCCAGATACGTCTCAAGCCAAACCTTGGCGTCGGCATCAAGGTGATTGTCCGGCTCGTCGAGCAGGAGCACATCCGGCTTGAGCAATGAGAATCGAGCCAGAGCCACCAGCTTTTTCTCGCCGCCGCTTAGCTTGCCGAACCGTTGCTCGCGAACGCCACCGATCCCGAGCGCCCCGACAATCGCATCGACATCCGACGACATGTCAGCGGCCAGGAACTCGTCGAGCCGCGCCAATCCGGCGTTGTACTGGTCGAGGACAGCCGCCATCTCGTCGTCGTCAAGCGGCTCTGCCAGGCGCTGTGCGAGCGCATCCAGTACCTGCTCCATCTGGTCGGGATCTCCGACCGCCGCCGCGAGTAGCTCGTCAACCGTTCTAGCCGGGTCCAGGTTGGGATCCTGGGTCAGGAAGCCGATCGTCAGTCCGCGCCGGTGCGTCACCGCCCCACGATCGGGGGATATGTCGCGAGTGAGCAGCCGGAAGAGCGTGCTCTTGCCCGAGCCGTTCTCGCCGATCAGCGCGACCCGCTCGCCCTCCTGGAGCTCGAAATTGACGTCGGTGAAGATCTGGTTGCCACCATGCGCAAACGCGACCGAGGCAGCCTGAATCAGGATGGACATGGCGGTTCCAGTCGAGAAGTCAAGAAGTCGAGAAGAGATTGTACGCGGTCGAGTTCGGATCTTTGCCCGTTTCCGGGCCGGTGGGTTCGGCGAGATTCGCAGCGGTAGTCCACAATGGTTCTTCGACGACCCGGCGTTGGGTCATACGACCTTTGATCCTTGTGCGATATCAACTCCGGTGCGAGGTACTCCCGTTGAGCATTTTTGGCGCGCAGAGCCTGGCTGATTCGCGTTTCGATGAACAGGCACGCCACTACGATGCGTTGCTCGTGCTCTCGTTCGGCGGGCCCGAGGGCGAGGCGGATGTCATCCCGTTCCTCGAGAATGTGACCCGGGGCCGGAATGTGCCACGTGAACGGTTAATGGAGGTCGCCGAGCACTATCAGCACTTCGGCGGAGTCAGTCCGATCAACGCCCAGAACCGTGCCCTGATTGCCGCACTCGAGACCGAATTAGGCGACCATGGGCCAACGCTGCCGATCTATTTCGGTAATCGCAACTGGCACCCGTTCGTGACCGACACCATCGCCCAGATGCGGACAGATGGCGTCAGGCGCGCGCTGGTCTTCGTCACCTCGGCCTTCAGCACCTGGTCCGGCTGCCGCCAGTACCGCGAGGATGTGATCCGGGCGCTTGAGACGCTCGGACCCGGCGGGCCGGAATTCGACAAGATCCGCGTTTTCTACAACCATCCCGGCTTCATCGAGCCGATGATCGAGCTGACCCGGGACGCACTTGAGCAGGTTCCGGCCAACCGCCGCGCAAAGACCGAAGTCGTCTTCACGGCCCACAGCGTGCCGATTGAGATGGCCCGGCACAGCGCATACGTCCTCCAGCTCAATGAGGCGGCCCGCCTGATCGCCGAAGGCGTCGGTGCCGGGCAATATCGCCTCGCCTACCAGAGCCGGAGCGGATCACCGCGCATCCCGTGGTTGGAGCCGGACATCTTGAAAGAGCTGACCGACCTCCATGACCAGGGCATTTCCGACGTCGTGGTCGTTCCACTGGGTTTCATCTCCGATCACATGGAAGTCCTCTTCGATCTCGACCACGAGGCCATGGATCATGCCGCCGAGTTGGGCATGACGATGATCAGATCGGCCACCGTCGGCACGCATCCCCGCTTCGTGCGGATGATCCGCGAGCTGATTCTGGAGCGCACGACCAAGCAACCGGATCGGCCCTACCTGGGTCGGCGCGGGCCGAACCACGACATCTGCCCGGTCAACTGTTGCCTCTTGCGCTCTCCCGCCTAAGCCGCGCGATATCTCACCGCCGATCGACCTCGCTTTTCCAGTCGCTCATGACCATCTTGTCCACAATGTCCAATAACATCTTGACAATGTGGCGATACCTGCTACTGTGTACTCGGTCTCTGACCCGGATCTGAAGAATTCGGACATTCGCCGCTCTTGAGTTAAGCGGTGCAGGGAGACCGTTGTCGCCGAAACCCGGGGCAAGGATGCGCCGGAACCATTGATCGGAGCAGATCGACATGGAATCGCGGATGGATCGACGGACAGTTGCTCGAGGTGCGGGTTTTGCGGCGGCACTGGCGCTGTTGCAGCAAGGAGGCGCAAGGGCAGCGGGAACGCCACCAGCGGACGGGACCCCCGAGCCGACGCTTTACGATCGCCTCGGCGGCATATTCGCTATCTCGGCGGTCGTCAACCGCTTCAGTGACCAGATCATCATTAACCCCAAGCTCAACGTGAACCCCAACCTCGTGGCATGGAACAAGAACGAGGCCGAGACGCGCTTGCCTGGTCTGAAATTCATGCGCACGCTTTGGGTGGCGGCGCTGGCGGGCGGACCGTTCACCTACACTGGCCTGCCCCTGCACGACGCCCACACGCGCTTCCACCTCACCTCAGAGGAGTTCGACGAGGTCGGCGCGGAGATCGTCCGGGCGCTTCAGTACTACAAGGTCCCGGAGGCGGAAACCAAGCTGCTCGTCGACGCATACATGCTCAGCAAGCCGGACGTCGTCGCTTCCGAGTAGATCGTAAACGTTCCGGCACGGGTGCCGACTGGTCGCCGCCATGACTGACCCAGCCTCTTCTCCATCACCTTCCTCCTTTCCTCATGGTCGTCCCTTGGCTCTTCGGGGCCAGGGACGACCCCGCCAACCCTTCCGCTGTAGCAGTCGTACATCAAATTCAGTACAGGGCCCGTTGTACCGGTGTAGCGGGTGCTATTTTGCGGACGGGTACACAATCGTACCCAGATTTACCAAGAATTCTGAGCAAAACTTGCCACGGGCGAGCCGCGACAGGGATCAGATGGGCAGCACGACAGTCATTCGTATAGGCGCACGGGGCTCCAATCTCTCTCGCACCCAGGTTGAAGAGGTCCGGCGCGCGCTGGTTGCGGCTTACCCTGGCATCGCGGTCGAGGTCGAGATCTTCGTCACGACCGGAGACATCCAGCTCGAGACACCGCTGCCGCTAATGGGCGGAAAAGGTGTCTTCACCAGCGAGATCGAGACGGCGCTGCGCGAGGGCCGAATCGATTTCACGGTTCACTCGCTCAAGGACTTGCCGGTCGCAAATCCGGATGGAATCGTGATCGGCGCGGTGCCCGAACGCGCCTCGGTGACCGATGCGTTGGTCTCGCGATCCGGCCGTGGCTTCCAGGATCTGCCGCCGAACCCGGTCATCGGCACCAGCAGCTACCGCCGCGCCGCCCAGCTCCAGTCGGCCCGACCCGACATTCGAACGGAATCGATCCGCGGCAATGTCGAGACTCGCTTGCGCAAGGCCATGGACCCCGAAGGT
>DASQCG010000283.1:0-2041 GCA_035634825.1 Thermomicrobiales bacterium
ATCACCGGCGAGACCTCGTACCCCAGGCCAAGCAAGTACTCGCGCCAAGCCTCCTGCTGATCCGAATCGGTCGCTCGATAGGCGACATGGTGAGTCTGGCCAACGCCTTCGCTCGCGTGCCGAGCGGCTTCGGGCCAGCCGAAGAGCGTCATCGAGCTCGCCGGCGCAACCCGCGTACCATCGTAGTTCGCCCAGAAGTAGTGCAGCGTGTCGGGGTCGTCCTGGTTGATGGACTGCTTGATGAGCCGCATCCCGAGTGCCTGGTGGTAGAACTCATCCGCCTTGACGAGATCGTCGGTCATGCCGGTCACGTGGTGGATCATGCGCAGGTCCATATCCGACGTGATCTCCGGGACCGGTTCCTCCCACGTCTGCGCGGCAATCCCCGCCTCGTCGCGATGCCCACGCAATTGCCCTTCCGGCGGCATCTTGAGCTGCTGGCCCAGTGATTCGATGGGCTCGTCGAGGTCGTAGCCGGGACCGAGCGTCGCAATCTCGAGGACCTGACCGTCGGGGTCGCGGAAGTAGATGCTGTGGAACCAGCCCCGGTTGTATGGCCCCGAAACTGTCACGCCATGATCGGTCAGGCGCCGCTTCCATTTGAGCAATGTGTCGTCGTCGGCCGTCTTGAGGGCGATGTGGTGGATACCGCCGACCCCATATGCGCCCCGCTTGGCATCCGGCCATTCAAAGAAGGTCAGAATCGTGCCGGGCGATCCGGTCGCGTCGCCGAAGTAGAGGTGATACGTAGTCGGAATATCGAAGTTGACTGTTTTCTTGATCAGCCGCAGGCCGAGCAGATCGCGATAGAAGGAGACGGTGCGCTGGGCATCGCGCGAGACCAACGTGACGTGGTGGAACCCCTCGGTGACGAAGTCCATGCGCACCCCCTTGTGATGACGCGCTCCCGGCTAATATCCCCGGTCGCCATAGATGCGGCGATAGAGTCCGGCCAGGAACGTCAGGATAGTGGAGCAACCCGAGCGCGCCGTCTGATCATGCACATCTTTCGTGGGATCAATCTCGACGACGTCGAGCGCGGCCACGTTTGGATGCTGGCCGCAGATGTACATCGCCTCCAACAGATCCCACGCACTCAGCCCCTCAGCACTGGACGCACTGGTCCCTGCCGCCCACGGATAAGCGAGGCAATCGATGTCGACACTGACGTAGATCAGGTCGGTGCCATCGCCCGCGATACCGAGGGCTTCGAGAATGCAGGCCTCCATGCCGCGCTTGTGGACATCACGGCCGGTGATCGTCGTGATCCCCTGCTCATTCGCCCATTGCCGGTAATAGGAGGCATTCATGAAGCCGTGGATGCCGAGTTCGACGACGTTCTTGCCGCTCGCAACTCCGCCTTCGACCAATTGGCGGAACGGGGTGCCGTTGTGAGGTCCTGAGTCCAGCACCCGGACGTCGTAGTGGGCATCGATGTTGATGATGCCGATCTTCTTGCCCGCGTTCGCAGCCGCAAATCCCCGCACAGCCGGCGCGGTAATCGAGTGATCGCCGCCGACGATGACCGGGACGAACGGTCCACTGATCGTCAGCGCGTCCCGGACAGCCTGCTCGATATTGCCGTGGGCGATGCTGACATCGGTCAGATGGCCGCCAATATCACCGAGGTCGCGAACGGTCAGGTCCTTGATGTCGGTGTCCCAGTCGGGCGTGTAGGTCGTGTTGTACCGGAACGCCATACGAACCGCTTCCGGACCGCCGGCCGCGCCTGAGGCGGAGATCGACGCCGACGAGTAGGGTGCGCCGACCAACCCGGCATCGATTGGCTCCTCGAAATCCCAGAGCGAGATCCAGTTGCTGATCCGCGTCTCGGGACGGTCCTGCCACGGAGCTCGCTTGGTGACCGACGGCAGGTGAAGGTTCGCGACAGGGCGGGAAACAGCGGCCATCTACTCCATTCCTTGCGACGCGCCGGATGCCTGATCCGCGCACGGCACATTCAGCCAACCAGACTTGAACGGCTCGACCCGCCCCTGATCGGGATGGAATCGATGCCGCATGATGCAGCCGTTGTCATTCC
>DASQCG010000284.1:0-3747 GCA_035634825.1 Thermomicrobiales bacterium
ACCGTGGTCGAAAACACAAACCGGCGAGATTGCACGGACGAAGATTTGGATGTCCGAAGCCGTTCCGTTGTCGACAAATCCTGGGTCCGTGGTGACGTAGCATTGGTTTGACAATGGTGAATGGTACTCGGAGCGCGCCGGCGCCCGAGTCCGCTCAGGCAAGAGGTGACGACTCGTGACGTCTCGATCGCTGGACTTCGCGTCGACCAGTTCGCGGACGGTAACCCTGTTACGGACGCTAAATTCGATTGGACGACTCTCATCGACTGCCGCGTCGGAAGTCGCAATTGCAGAGTTCGTCACGACATCAGTGGTTGACGTAGTCGGCGGTGACGGCTGCGCGGTCTTCATCAACCAGCCCGGTACTGATCGTCTCCAGGTCCGGGCGGCGCTCGGCTTCGCGACCGAGAAGATCCATGGGATCCAACTCTCTGTCGGCGAAGGCATTGTCGGCAAAGCCGCCAGCGACCGCGAAACGATCCTCGCGCCGGACGCCCACCATCACCCGAATTTCCTGGCCGTGCCAGGTTCGGGTGAGGAGCGGTTCCGCTCCGAGCTCGCCACTCCAATGGTTACGACCGACACCAACGAGATGATCGGTGTCCTGTGCCTCTTTTCGCAGAAGCAGCGCTCGTTCGACGATGAAACCGTCGAATTTCTCGAGGCAATCGCTCGCGAGGCAGCGCATGCAATTGTCGCGGCGCGGATGCGCTCGGCCAGCGAAGAGCAACTGCGAAAGAAGATCGCCGAGCTCAGCACGCTTCAGCGCGTTTCCCGGATGATTGCGTCGTCACTCGACCTCGACGAAGTGCTGCGATCGATTGCCACGGCCTCGGTCGAGATCATCGACGCCGAGGCAGCCGCCGTCTTCAGGTTGCCACCACCAAATGTCGCGGATTCGGATGAGCCCTCGCTGGTCATGGATTATCGGGTCGGCGAGATCCGGCCGCTCGTGGATCCATCGTCCCGCACGAGACTGGTCATGCAGGTCATCAAGTCCGGCGCCGCCCGGATCACCGAGCTCGACTACATCGGCGGCTCCAATCTGCTTTTCTGCATGCCACTGCGATCGGCGCGCGGGACAATGGGCGCGCTCTGCATACGACTCCGCCCCGGCATCGAGCTGGCTGAGGATGAGCTTGGCTTGCTTCAGGCCTTTACCGATACCGCGTCGCTCGCGATCGAAAATGCCCAGCTCTATGAAGAAGCGCGAGCCAGCGTCCAGAAAAGCTCCACGCTCCTGCAGGAGATGCATCACCGGGTCCGGAACAACCTCCAGACAGTGGCTGCGCTGCTTTCGCTGCAGCTCCGTGAGACGCAATCGACCGAGACCACCGATGCATTGCGCGAAGCCGTCTCGCGCGTGCAGTCGATCGCGGCCGTGCACGACCTCCTGAGCGATGAGGGTCGGCTGGCCGGCGCGACAGTCGAGGCGATCGCGCGGCTGGTAGTCGAGCAGGCATCGATGACCTTCATTCATCCGCCCCTGCGAGTGACCTTCACCATCGAGCCCTCGAACCTGGTTGTCTCATCGCGGCAGGCGACCGTGCTCGCCCTGCTGATCAACGAGCTCGTGGCCAATGCGGTCGAGCATGGGTTCCGGGGCCGGACATCCGGTCATATCTGGATCCGGGCTGAGACGAAGGGTCACATGTGCACACTGGACGTCGAGAACGACGGAGAGCCGCTACCGCCAACCTTCGATGTCTCCGAAGCCAAGGGTCTCGGCATGCGCATCGTCGAGCGGCTTGTCACATCGGACCTCGGCGGTCAGTTCGTGATGGCAGGGACAGACACCGGCACTCGCGTTCGGTTGTCGTTCCCGATCACGACGAACGATGCGTTGAGCGATCTATCGCCCACTCGGTGACGTCCGGTCCGCCGTACGCCTCATCCAGCAATTCGACGATGTACTTGACGTCCATGTCGGCATCGTTTCGCTTCAGTGTCGAGCGCAGCTGGAGATAGCAACCAGGATTGGCTGTGACGACGGTCGATGCGCCAGTTGCTTTCGTATTCACGGCCTTGCGGTCGCCGAGCCGATCCGCGAAATCCTTGCGCAGGATGTTGTAAATGCCCGCGCTGCCACAGCAGAGCGACGACTCTTTCATCTCGAACAACTCGATCCCGTCGATCGACTTCAGAAGTGCTCGAGGCTGAGCGGAAACCCGTTGCGCATGGGCGAGATGGCACGGTTCCTGGTACGTCACTTTTCTGTTAATTGCGTTCGGGGGTTCGACGATTGGTTGCGAACCCAGGAACTCGTTGACGTCCTTGACGCGATTGCTGAAGTCCTTCGCCCGCTCGGCATAAACCGGGTCGTCGTGCAACAGGTGACCATATTCCTTGAGCGCCGCACCGCAGCCGGCCGCCGTGACCACGATCGTGTCCTGGCCGGATGCCTCGAAGGCCTCGATGTTCCGACGGGCCAGTTTCCGCGCCTCTTCCATCATGCCGCTGTGGACCTGGAGTGCTCCGCAGCACTGCTGTTCGACCGGAACCTCGACGGATATTCCGTTATGGGCCATGACACGGCCAGCCGCGCGATTCACATCGGAAAAGACCGTGCCCATGATGCATCCGTTGAACAGCACGGCACGATTCCGAATTGCAGTCGGTGTCCAGGATTCGGTCCCCGGCTGCAATGGCCTGGCGTTGATTGGCGGCAGCATCGCTTCGGGCTCCTCCAGTTTGAGCAAGCGGAGGACGCCCGTCCGCCGAGCCAGGGAGGAGAGACCGGATTTCTGGTAAAGCGCGGTCGCTCGCGTGAACGCACGGAAGCGACCGGCCTCGCCGAAGAGCCAGCCGAGCGCCACACTGCGCAACGCTCTCTGCTGGACCGGCCGCTGCAGGTGCTGCTCGATCTGTGAGCGCGATGCCTCGACCAATGGCCCATATTGAACGCCGGATGGGCACACCGCCTCACATGCTCGGCAGTTCAGGCATTGATACATCTGCTCGGTGAAGGCCGGATCGAGAAGGTCGAGCCTGTCCTCCGCCACCGCGCTCATCATCCAAAGCCGGCCGCGCGGGGACGACATCTCCTGCCCGGTCAATCGATAGGTCGGACACGATGAGAGACACATCCCGCAATGGACACAGGCCTTCAACAAGTCCGGATCCGGAATGTCGTGTCCGGAAAATCCGCCGAGGCGCTTCAGGTCGGCATGTTCGGCGATTGCCACGCGGGTGTCCCTAAATCTTTCCGGCAAACCGACCGGGGTTGAGGACCCGGTTCGGATCGAATTCCTGTTTAAGCCGTCGCATCAGGTCGATTGCCTCAGGTTCCTCGCCCCAGACATCCATGGCCCGTTTGACGGTGTCGGGCGCGGTCAGAACCGTGACGGTCGCCTCGGGCAACGCCTCCCTGATAGCGCCGATAGTCAACGCACTGACATCCTCATTGTGTGCCCATGAAATCGTTACCAGTCCAACTCCCGGCTCAATTTCGATTCGCGAGACCTTTGCGCCGGTCCGCTCAGCAATTTCGAGCGCACGTTCGGCCAGGGCGACCGATTCGGTTGGCATCGCCCGGATCTGAAGTCTCACTTCGTCAAGGTCCGAAAAGGCGCGACCATCCATGAATAACTGCCAGTAGTCCGATGAATCAGCATCATCCACCTTGCCGGAGAGATCCAGGAACCCGCCGATCGACGATGATACGGCGTCGAGCCCTGATGGTCGGCCCTCGAACCGCGCCGCGAGGAGCCACTGATTCAGTTCACGACGTATGACCAGCGAAACAGG
>DASQCG010000285.1:0-6811 GCA_035634825.1 Thermomicrobiales bacterium
AATCGTCGGTCTGTTCGGGCTTGTCGGCGCCGGCCGGACTGAGGTTGCCCGGGTCATCTTCGGTGTCGATCGGGCCGAGCTGGGCACGATCGAGCTCAACGGCCGGCCGATCACGATCGCCGATCCGACCGACGCAGTCGAGCACGGCATTGCCTATGTGCCGGAGGATCGCCATGCGCAGGGCCTGGTGATGAGCTTCCCGATCGACGAGAACATCACCCTGCCGATCCTGCGCCGGCTCTCCCGGTTCACGCTGGTCAAAACGGACGAGGCGGAGCAGATCGCGGCCGACTACTCGGCCCGCCTCCAGGTCAAATCCGCCGGGCTGGATCAACTCGTTTCGGCGCTTTCCGGCGGCAACCAGCAAAAGGTCGTGCTCGGCAAGTGGCTGGCGACGGACCCGCATGTCTTGATCCTCGATGAGCCGACCCGAGGCATCGATATCGGCACAAAGGCTGAAGTTCACCGGATCATCTCGCACCTTGCCACGCAGGGCCTGGCCATCCTGATGATCTCCAGCGAGCTGCCGGAGATCCTCGGCATGTCTGACCGCGTGCTGGTCATGCACGAGGGGCGGATCAGCGGCGAGTTCGACCGGAACGACGCCGACCAGGAGCGAATCATGTTTGCGGCAACCGGTCAGGTCGCGGTGGGGGTTCCAGGATGACCAGCGGCACGCAACTCGTCACGATCCTCGGGCGCATCCGCGAGGCCGGTCTGGTGGCCGCGCTGATGGCGATCATCGTCGGCGTTACGATCAGCCAGCCGCGCTTCACCAGTGTCAATAACATCCGCCAGATTCTGCTCTCGGTCTCGATCCTGGCGATCGTCGCGATCGGCCAGACGCTGGTCGTGTTGACCCGCAACATCGACCTCTCGGTTGCCTCGATCGTCGGTCTGGTCGCCTACGAGGTCCGGGACATCCTCGCCCACAACCCGCAAATGTCGATCGGGCTGGCGATCGTGATCGGATTGCTGATCGGGGCGGGATTGGGCGCGGTCAACGGCGCATTGGTGACGGTGGGACGCGTGCCTGCTATCGTGGCGACCCTCGGCACGCTTTACGTGTTCCGCGGGCTGACCTTCGCGCTCGGCGGCGGAAAGTTGATTACGGCCTCGCAGGAGCCGCCCGACTTCAAACGGATCGCTCTCTCGCGGCCGTGGGGCATCCCGGCCCCGATCATCATCGCGGCGGTGCTCGGGTTGGTCTTTGCCTATCTGCTCAAGTACTCGCGGGTCGGGCGCCAGCTCTATGCGATCGGCAGCAATCCGGATGCGGCCCGCCCGGCCGGGATCCGGACGAACCGGGTCGTCTTTGGCGCGTACGTCATGTGTGGTTTGCTCTGCGGCGTCGGCGGCGTGCTCTGGGGATCGCGGTTCGGCTCGATCGACGCCCGCGCGGCCAGCGGCATGGAGCTGCAAGTTGTGGCGGCGGTCGTACTCGGTGGAGTCAACATCTTTGGCGGCTCAGGCACGATCGTCGGGGCGATGCTCGGCGCGGTCCTGCTCGGCACGATCCAGAACGCGCTGACGATACTGCGCCTGAACCAGTTCTGGATCCAGGCGATCTCCGGTGCGGCGATCCTGCTGGCCGTGACGATTGATCTGTTGATCACCCGCCGTTTGCGGCGGTCGCTGACGCTGAGGCGGGCAGTGTGATCCGGCGATTCTGGCTGAGCTGGGAGGCGCTGCTGCTGGCCATGCTGCTGGCGCTGATCGCGATCGGTTGGGCGACGTCGGACGTCTTCGGCCAGGGCTCGACGATCACGCTGATCACGACCAACAGCATGGAAAAGGCGCTGATGGCGCTGCCGATGACGTTGATCATCATCAGCGGCGAGATCGACCTCTCGGTCGCGTCGACACTCGGATTGTCGAGCGCCGTGATCGGCAAGACGTGGGCGGCGGGCTGGCCGCTCTGGCTCTGCATCGCGACCGCTCTGATGGTCGGGGCGATCTGCGGCCTGTTCAACGGTCTCCTGGTCACGAAGCTCGGTCTGCCGTCGCTGGTGGTCACGCTCGGTACTCTTGCGCTCTACCGCGGCCTGGCCTACGTGATCCTCGGCAGCGAGGCGATCAGCGATTATCCGGACCGGTTTGCCTCATTCGGATTCAAGGAGATTCCTCACACGCGGGTCCCGTGGACGATGCTCGTCTTCATCCCGTTGCTGATCGTGCTGCTCATCCTGCTGCACCGGAGCTGGATCGGGCGGCAGATCTACGCCGCGGGGAGCAATGCCGAGGCGGCGCGGTTCGCGGCGGTCCGGGTCAACCAGCTCAAGCTCGGCCTGTTCGTGCTGAGCGGAGTGGTCGCGGCTATCGCCGGCGTCATGTTTACGGCCCGGGTCTCGAGCAGCCGGGCCGATAACGCGACCGGTTTCGAGCTGGATGTCGTAGCGGCGGTTCTGCTCGGCGGGGTGAGTATTTTCGGCGGACGCGGTACGCTAATCGGCGTCGTTCTCTCACTCGGTGTAATCGGCACGCTCCGCCAGGTCCTTGCGCTCAATTCTTCGAACGCGGAGCTGCAGAGCATCGCCATCGGAAGTTTGCTGATTCTTTCCGTGCTCGGTCCGAACCTCGCCAGAAGTGCGGCCGGACTTCGCTCAAGTCGCCAGTTTGCCGGCATGCGATCGCGCGGGGCGACACCCGCCGACTAGCCGGGGAAGGGAGGGCAGCGCACAGCGGACTCGTTTTGGATCCCTAGATTCAGCGTGTCACCCGCAGGAGGGTTAGATGAAGAACCAACGCGTCTTTACCCGTTTGGCAATCACCCTGCTCCTCTTGTTTTCCGCGATCGCCAGCTTCGGCGCGAGTAGCCACGCGCTAGCCCAGGCGGCAGACTGCGCGACCGGCGCCGCAGGTGCTTCACCGGAGGCATCGCCGACCGGCGGCGGAGGCGCATCGCCCGTCGCGGGAGCCGGCGTCAACATGGCCTTCGTGCCGAAGGACATCGTCAATAACTACTTCGCCAACTCCTTCAAGGGCGCGCAGGAAGCTGCCGGCGAGACCGGCGGCCAGGTCCAGCAGGTCGGTCCGGATACTCCGGACGCGGCGGGCCAGGTCCAGTTCATCCAGACGCTGACCCAGCAGGGGGTGCAGGCGATCGGCGTCTCGGCGAATGACCCGAACGCGCTCGCGCCGGCCCTCAAGGATGCCCGGTCGAAAGGGATCAAGGTCGTCAGCTACGACTCCGACGTGGCCCCGGACGCGCGCGACGTCTTCGTCAACCAGGCCAACAGCGAGGACATCGGCCGGATCGAGGTCCAAATCATCTCGCGCCTGATCGGCTGCGAGGGCGAGATCGCGATCCTTTCGGCCGCGAGCACCGCCACCAACCAGAACGCCTGGATCGACTTTATGAAGGATGAGCTGACCAAGCCCGGCTACGAGAAGGTCAAGCTGGTCGACGTCGTCTACGGTGACGACAAGCCGCAGCTCAGCTACGACAAGACCATCGAGCTGCTGACCGCGTATCCGGACCTCAAGGGCATCATCTCGCCGACGACGGTTGGCATCTCCAACGCCGCCGCCGCGCTCGAGGCGGAGGGCCGGACCGACGTCATGCTGACCGGTCTGGGGCTGCCAAACGAGATGCGCCAGTACGTGAAGAATGGGACGGTCAAGGAGTTCGCGCTCTGGAACCCGATCGACCTTTACTACCTGACCTATTACGTCGGCCAGGCGTTGGTCAATGGGGACATCACGGGGGCTGAGGGCGACACCTTCACGGCCGGCCGGCTCGGCTCGTACACGATTGGAGCGAACGGCACCGTGCTGCTCGGCAAGCCATTCATCTTCACCGCGGACAACATCGATCAGTTCAACTTCTAGCCGTCTGGACTTGGGAACAGCGTAGCTGCCGATGAGCGATAGTACCGTCGCCGATTTCGGCGACGGTACTATCGCAGCTGTCTTGCCGGGCACATGGTCAGCCTGGAGTGCCCAATGAGTGGATCCAAAGCACAGCGACCACGAAGAACAAGAAATGGTCCTGGTCTATGGGAGGAGTCGTCAACTCAGAAGTGGCCGTTGTACCCGCCGCCAAGAGCACTTACTCCAACGTGGACGGACGCCGTTTGGTCCAAAGACCTACTTCTCATGAATGCCTGTGTAAAGCACGGAGTGAGGTTCCAGTGGACACTGGGAGTGCTGTTCATTCCACTCAGTGATATCGAGATTGTGCTAACGGAGCTACCTTCGAATGTTCGAGTGCTGGGATTTGACGGCTTCAATCTTGAGGGATACAAAATCTACCCGAGCCTGGAATACCTAACCGAATATGGAAGCGGTTTCACGATAGCTGAGGCTCTGTCAGACATCGCTGAATGGCCACGCGACAAGGAGCTCTGGGTCGAGACGGTCATTACGTTCAAGTAGCCTGCCCACTGAGTGATTCCCCAGCACCCAAAATCCAGGTCACTGCTTCTCCGTCAATTCCATCGCAGGACCTCCGCAGCGCCTCCACAGGCTGTTCACAACTCCCGGTCAGACTTGGATTGTGCGGGAAAGGGCCTGCAATAAGTTCAAGGGAGTTGCGTTGATGGGACGCTGGATATTCGCGGGGCTGCTGGCGATCGCAATTGCGGTCGGTGTGGCTGCCTGGTTCGGAGATGGCGACTGGGGCGACCATCGCCCCAACCATTCCGAGGTGGTGACGACGGCCGATGGGCAGACGATCGTGATCGAGCATGATCGGCACTTCTTCCCCGGCTTCATCTTCATCCCGTTCCTGATCTTCGGCCTGTTCTGGGCGTTCGGCCCGCGGCGGTACCGGGGGAATGGCGGGCGCGGTGGTGGACCGGGTCAGGCGCAGTACGCCGAATGGGAGCGGTGGCTCGATGACTGGCACCGGAGGCAGCATGATCAGCTCAACGCCAATGGTTAACATGGGGTGGTACGCTCAGGCGCATGAGCCGCCTGCGCACGAGCCCATTGCAGCCGTGAAAACCGCGCTCATCGTCGAGGACGACCAGAGCATCGCTCGCCTGATCCGGGATTACCTGGATCGGGCGGGCTATGGCGTATCGCTGGCCGCAGATGCCGAATCCGGACTGGCCCGGACGCGGACCGACAAGCCGGACGTGATCGTGCTCGACCTCGGCTTACCGGGCCGCGACGGTATCGAGATGCTGCGCGAGCTGCGTCGATTTTCAAACGTGCCGGTCGTGATCGTGACCGCCCTGGGCGACGAGACGGACCGCGTCGTTGGGCTCGAGCTGGGCGCGGATGACTACGTGGTCAAGCCGTTCAGCCCGCGGGAGCTGGTGGCGCGGGTACGGGCGGTGTTGCGGCGGACCGAACGGGTCGAGACCGACATAGAGGTAATTCGGGTCGGTGATCTGACGCTCGATATCCCCCGCATGCGGGCCGAGATGAAGGGAGAGCCGATCGACCTCACGCCGACCGAGTTCCAGCTTGTGCTGACGATGGCCTCGCAGCCCGGCCGGGTATTTACCCGCAATCAGCTCCTGGATGCGGTCCACGGCGTGGCGTTCGAGTCATATGAGCGGGCGATCGACGCGCACATCAAGAACATCCGGCGCAAGCTCGAGCCGTCCCAGGCGGACCCGCATTACGTAGTGACCGTCTACGGAGTTGGGTACCGCTTCTGCGATGACTGACGGGCGAGACAGGCGATGGAGCGGTCCACCGGGACCGAATCCCGAATGGCGGGGTCGCCGCGGGCAATTCGTGCGGCGGGTCGGCTGCCTGTTTCTGGTCGTCGCGTTTTCGCTCTTTCTCCTCGGTGGCGTAACCTGGCGACTCCTCTTTGGTCGGTCAGGCGAAGAGCAAGGTCCACCGACCCACGCCTTGTTTCTGCTGATCCCGTTGGGATTGATCATGTGGATGATCATCCGGGGATTGCGGCGTACCGCCGAGCCAATCGGCTCCGTGATGGAGGCGGCGGATCGTGTTGCGGAGGGCGACTACACGGTGCGGGTCGAGCCGCACGGATCGCCACCGGTACGCGGCCTGATGTTCGCCTTCAACGCGATGACCAACCGGCTCCAGGCTAACGAGGAGCAGCGGCGAATGCTCCTGGCCGACATCGCGCATGAGCTGCGAAATCCGCTGGCGATCATCCGCGGCAACGTCGAGGGCATGATCGACGGCGTCTACCCGCGCGACGACGGCCAGCTCGCGCCGCTGCTCGAAGAGACGACGCAGATGGCGCGTCTCCTCGATGATTTGCAGACGCTGTCGTCGGTCGAGGCCGGCGCGCTGCAGCTCGACCGGGAGCCGGTCTGCCTGGCATCGTTCATCAGCGATGTGACCAACGCCTTCCGGCCCCGGGCGGAGGCTGCCGGGATCACGCTCGAGGAGTCGACCGCCGGCGATGGCGAGCTCTCCATTGACCCAGTCCGGATCCGGCAGGTAATCGAGAACCTGATCCTGAACGCGCTCCGCCACACCCAGGCGGGTGGTCGTGTTCAGGTGCGTGCCTTCCTGGGGCACGTCCACGCAATCATCGAGGTATCCGACAACGGCGACGGCATCCCGGCCGATGCTCTGCCGAACATCTTCGACCGCTTTGTGAAGTCAGCAGATTCCGGCGGCTCGGGGCTGGGCCTCGCGATCGCCAAGCGACTGGTCGAACGCCACGGTGGCACTGTCGCGGCCACCAGCCAGATCGGGCAGGGCACGACGATACGAGTGACATTGCCAGTGAAACCGGGTTAAGGGTTAAGAGTTAAGGGTTGAGGGAACGAAGAGGGGGTCGGTGGATGGTGGTTGGTTGTTGGTGGATGGATACGGAACGGCAACCGGTCGCCAGGTACGCTCTTCCCGAACCCCGAACCCCGAACCCCGA
>DASQCG010000286.1:0-1960 GCA_035634825.1 Thermomicrobiales bacterium
GTGGGCGGGACTGACGCTCACTGACAGCCGTGCCGCAATTGCGTCAGTTCGGTCCGAGCTCGAAATCGCGACCGTGAACGGGGCCGACTATTGGATGACCAGACTCGAAACCGGGAATCCCTACGACATCGACACGGTCCACCTGCTGCCGGGGTTCGACGAGTTCCTGTTGGGATACCGTGATCGTAGCGCGGTGCTCGATCCCGCTAATCGCGACCTCGTTGTCCCGGGCGGCAATGGCGTCTTCAGACCCACTTTCGTGGCAGGCGGTCAGGTAGTCGGCACGTGGTCGCGCGCCGTCAAGAAGCGCGATGTGTCGATCACCATCGAGTGGTTCCCTGACATTGAACCGGTTGACCCGGAACGTATCCTGCCCAGCCTCGGCCTCTACAGCCGATTCCTCTGCTGCAGCACTCGGCTCGCCTGACCTGCGGGAGTCGCGGTGGACAGAAATCGAATCTTCGGTCACAATTTAACGTGCTCCGTTTTGGGGTTGAAACTAATCCAAAATTGGTTGGTTTAGGGTAGTGCATCTTCGTTACGCTTGATTTATTATCGGCGCGTCACTCTTGAGGAGCGCTATCGCACTACATGCACGCGCAGATGCGCGTGCTAGAGCAGGACGAGGGGGCCATGAGTAGTCCATACATCGCTGTGCAGCACAACGGAACCACGGCAGCCCGTCCCGGACACAACAAGGTCGGTCGCCCACGCGCATTCCAGGACGAAGATGTCTACCGCGTGATGACGAACGTCATTGCGGATGTCGGGTATTCCGGGCTTACGTTTGCGTTGATTGCCGCCCAAATCAAATGCACGACCTCAGCATTGATCCGGCGGTTCGGAGACAAGCGGTCGCTGGTTCAGGGGTTCATCCTCTGGCTGGCCAATCTCCAGGAAGAAGCCTTCCGCCAATACCGCGACAAGCAGGTTTCACCGCTGAGCACGCTGCGCGGGCGCTGGCTCTTGCCGCCGGAAACGGAGACCGGCATCGCCGAGTTGACGGAGCGTCCGGAGCTCTTCCTCTCCTTCTTCATCGAGGCCCGAAGCGACCCGGCATACCGGCCGCAACTTGCCAAGCTGACCGAGGAGTTCGAAAGCGAACTGACGACGGTGATTTCCGACGCGATCAAGGCCGGGGAGCTCGTCAAGGTCGACGCGACTGAGCTCGCGCACACGCTCGATTGCGCGATGATTGGCGCGATGAGTCTATGGCTCGATCAGCAGAAGCGCCCGTTCTCCCAGGAACTCGAGCGAACCTTCGACGCCATCATCCGCCCGTACCTGCCAAAGTCCGCCAGGTAGGCCACAGTACAGCGCATCAAAGGCGCAGACCGGCCCGCTCAAGAAGCCGGTCTGCGCTCGACGGTCGTGACCTCGTCGGTTGACGTGACGCGCTGAATGCCGCGTGCGCCGTACGCGGCGGCGATCAGCGCCGCAACCCCGCCAACGAGCAGGCCCCACCGAGCGCCGATATGCTCTCCGATTGCGCCGATGATTGGCCCACCGATCGGAGTCGTCCCGAGAAACGAAACTGTCCAGAGCGCCATCACCCGGCCGCGCATCGTTGGGTCGGTCGCGAGCTGAATCGTCGAGTTTCCCATCGTAGTAAAGCTGATCGAGAAATACCCCACCACGAGCAGCAGGCCGACGGCGACATAGAGCGTCGGCGCCAGCGCGGTCAGGAGCACGCTGCACCCGAACAGGGCGGCCGAGATCACGATCGACCACTGCGAGGTCCGAACTCGCCCTGCGACCGACAGCCCACCGACTACGGCGCCCAATCCCATCGCAGCCGTCATTGCCGCGTACGCGCTCGGCCCGCTCTCAAAGGTGAATTCGGCAAAGATCGGCAAGATCACGTTGAACTCATACGTAAACGTGCCGATGATCGCCATCATGATCAACGTCTTGCGCACCGGCAGGTTTGCCCAGGCGTAGGCAAAGCCTTCGCGGAGCT
>DASQCG010000287.1:0-2094 GCA_035634825.1 Thermomicrobiales bacterium
CGAACGGAGAGGCCCCGATGGCGGGTGCACCCTCGCCACATCTCCAGATCGTTGAACCGCAGCCGGCGCATGTGCCGGTCTGCGATGACGAGCTCGTGGCCCGAGCCCAGGGTGACCCGGAAGCCTTCGCCGTGCTCTACCGGCGGTACGTCGCTCCGGTCTACCGATACTGCTATCACCGCCTCTCCTCGCAGATGGCCGCCGAGGATGCGACCAGCGAGATCTTCATGAAAGCCTTCACCGGCATTCGCGGCTTCCGCAACGAGCGCTCGTTCCGAAGCTGGCTCTTCGCTATTGCCCACAACACCGTCACCGATAACTACCGCGCCCACCGCCCGCAGGAGCCGATCGAGGCAGCCGACTGGTTGCTCGATCCCGACCCATCCCCGGAGGAGCGGGCCGTCCTGACCGAGGGCGAGCGCACGGCCCAGGCGCTCCTGAGCCTGGTCACGCCGCAGCAGGCGCGGATTCTCGAGCTTCGGCTGGCCGGGCTGACTGGTCCCGAAATTGCCGAGGTGCTTGATTGCAGCCTGGCCGCGGTCAAGATCGGCCAGGTGCGCGGCTACGGCCGGCTCCGCGAGATCCTCGCGGCGGAGGGAATGCGGCCATGACCGAATACCACGACGCCCTCGACCGCTACCTGGATGACCTTGCCGACGGCAAACCGGTAATCACAGCCCAGCTCGACCTTGGGCTTATCGAGGCAATCGACCAATTTGCGGAGGTCGGTCGAAACCCGGCGCCACATCCCGATTTCGTCGATCAATTGGAGGAGAGGTTCATGAACGCCACATCAAACGCTGCCATGGTTCCGTCGCCACCGATTCGCATTGGTCCCGCTGACAGGGCCAGCGCCTCCCCGGTCGATTCCGCGCGATCCGTTTCAGGAGCGCGGCGGTGGCTGCCGATCCCGGTCTCGGCCGCGTTGATTCTGGTGATGCTCGGGCTCGCCTGGCGCCAGTTCGGTCCTGGCGAACCGGATCGCAACCCGCAATTGGGTGCGCCGGCAATACAGGCTCCGGCTACGCCATCTCCCGCCGCAGCTGGCGATCAGGCGCTTGTCGATATCATCCTGCCGGCTGATGTCGTGCCGGTAGGCGAGGAAGTCAACGTGCTATTGGCGCGGGACACGATCCCGGCCAATTCCGAAACCACGCACGCGCCGATGGATTGCTGTCCCGGAACCAAGACATACTCCATCCTCGTCGGCAAGGTCTCCGTCACGAGTGACGGTCCGATGCAGCTCATTCGGGCAGGGACCTCAGGCACGCATGATGTGATTGCGGCCGGAGAGACTGCGGACCTCAGCCCTGGTGACGCGCTCGTGGTTCGTAACGAGCATCATCAGACGTGGACCTCCGGTGCGGACCCGGTCGACATTATCACGACGGCAGTCGCCAGCGGATTCTGGATGACATCGTTCGACCCGATCGAATGGGTTGGGACCGGCTCGGCCTCCAATAGCCAGACCATCCCGCTCCCGGCCGGGCCGTACCGGTTGCACGTCCTGAGGAAGAACGTATCGGCGGATGAGACATTCCCACCCACGGCAGAGACGATCATCCAGCTCGGGTTAAGCAGCGATGGGACCAGCGTCGGCCAGTCCAGTGATCAGACGCTCTCGGTCACGGGAGTGCGCGCTCCCCTGACGGTCTTCATCCTGAGGTTGGAGACAGCTCCAGCCGACGCCGGCACTCCCGTCGCCGGCGTTAGCTCCATTCAGCCGGCCGCGACAGCCACGCCGTAGCGGCCGGCTGAGTCCGCCTTGACATGTTGACAACGATTACTTTCGGCGTAGAGTACAGATTCACGCCCTTATCTCACCTCTTGCTGTGGTTCCGATCCCGTTGCCAGACGGGCGCTCTTGTCACAAGGAGGATCACCATGTCCCGCTATGTTGCCCCGTCGTTGTCCCTCAGCCGTCGTCAGTTGCTCGGCGGTGCCGGCGCGGTCGCGATCGCCGCCGGCATGCGTCTCCCGCTCGGCCGGGCTATCGCCCAGGACGCAAGCCCGGCTGCTTCTCCGCCGGCTCTGCCCGCGCCCTCGAGCAATGTCTCGACCTTCGCGGAGGGGCTGGAGAACCAGCGTGGGTTC
>DASQCG010000288.1:0-12675 GCA_035634825.1 Thermomicrobiales bacterium
TCAGCATGCATACGGAGGCATACTCGATCGACGAGTTGGCCTGGGGTCTGAAGTTCACGGACGAACTGCGCGAGGAGTACGGGATCGAGGTCATTTCGGCGATCCAGTCCGATGTGCCCGGCGCGACGATCGGCCTGCTCAACCTGCTCACCGCGGCGGATGTCCGATACCTGTCCGTGGCCCACAACTACGCTGGTCGATCCGCGCCATTCCGGTTCGGCGGTCAGGACCTGACGCGTCCGTTCTGGTGGCAGGGGGCCGACGGTAAACGGCTCCTTGTCTGGCAATCGGACACGCCGCACGGCGTCGCCTACATGGACGGCGTCCTGGTCGGGCTTTCCGAAAGTGAACCTGTTGCTCGTGGTCTGCTGCCTGACTACCTTGCGGCTCTCGCTACGCGGCCGTATCCATATGGAAAGCACGCCTTCGGGTGGCATGATCTCCCGGTCGGGTTGCCAGTCACCAAGCAGCCCTATCCGCACGATCTGCTCTATCTGCGCGTCCAGAATTCGCTGGCCGACAACGCGCCGCCGACCCTGGCACTCTCCGAGACGGTCCGGGACTGGAATGCGCGCTGGGCGTACCCGCACCTGCGCGTCTCGACCAACCGCGACTTCTTCACCACTGCCGAGCACGAGCTCGGCGATCGGCTCGAGACCTTCGAGGGCGACTGGACTGATTGGTGGGTCGATGGCGTCGGCTCCGGTGCCCTGCCGCTTGGCTTGAACCGGCAAACGCAGGGAACGATCCGGACCGCACAGACACTGCACACGATTGCCGCCACATTGACCGGCGAGCAATTGCCCGACATTGATCGCGCCATCGATCGCGTCTATGAGGATGCCGCGCTCTTTGATGAACATACCTGGGGATCGGCCAATCCGTGGGACGACAAGCTCGATGCGAGGGAATCCGGGCAGCTGCAGTGGGGTCGGAAGTCGGCCTTTGCCTATGAGGCGTTCGATCGTGCCAATGAGCTCCTCGTCTCGGGACTTCAACATTTTGGAGCGGCCTTTGCGACCGCGCCGGAAGCACTCGCCTCGCTCGTGGTCTTCAACCCGAGCGGATGGACGCGCACCGATTTGGCCAGGGTCTTTGTCCCGGCTGAGCGGGTCGAACCCGGGACGCCGTTTACGCTCGTGGACGCGCGATCGGGAGAAGCGATCGCTTATTCGGTCGAGCCGCAAGGACATCCCGGCTACCGGGCCAAGGGTCAGTGGGTGACCTTCGCCGCCAACGACCTGCCATCAGTTGGGTATGCGCGCTTCGATATCGTCGCCGGCGTAGCCGAGGCTGGAACTCGCAAACCCGCGACGTCCCACGTGCTGGAGAGCCCGTCTTATCGCGTCGAAGTCGACCCGCAAGACGGCTTCATCTCTTCCATCATCGATCGCAACAACAACCGCGAACTCGTCGACGCCGATGCGCCATTCGGATTCAACGAATACATCTACGACCGATACACCAGCGGTACGAGCTGGAATCACCTCTCCGGCCGGATCCAGGATGTCGACCTGACCCTGTTCGGGTCCCGATCGACCGCTACCAACGCCTCGGTGATCGCGCGAACGAGTGATGCCGTGGCGGACCGGATCACGCTCCGGATGGTTGCCGAGGGGACCGAATGGCTGGAGACGACGATCTCGTTGCCGCACGACCTGAAGCGAATCGACATCAGCAACCGGCTGGTCAAGATCGCCACGCCGGAGAAGGAGAGCGTCTTCTTTGCCTTCCCGTTCGCGGTGAACGATCCCGATCCGGAATATGAGGTCACCGGCGGCGTAACGTCGCTTGATTCCCCGCACGTCCCCGGCTCGGCGCAACACATGTTCGCGATCCGGCACTGGGTCGGCATGCAGGGCGACCAAGGCTCGGCGGCCTGGGTGACTGCCGACGCGCCCCTGATCGAGCTCGGCACTATCGCGCTGCCGTACCTGCCTTTCCCGCCGACGATCCCACCCGACCGTGCCCGGCGCTCGACGATCTACTCCTGGGCGCTGAACAACCTTTGGGATACCAATTTCCCGCCGGCACAGGGCGGTGAGATGTACTTCCGCTACGCCCTTGGCAGCGATCAAGCGCTCTCCCGGCGCGAACTTGGGGTCCGAACGGGTGCATCGATCTCGGCGCCACTTGTGGGGGTCTGCCTCCACTCGATCAGCAGCGGATCAGACCGCGGCGACTCGGGCAGTTTCCTCTCGAGCTCCAATCCGCTCGTGGACGTGGTTTCGATCGCGCAGTCCCGCCACAGCGACGGCATCGTTGCCTACCTCCACTCGCTGGCGGCGGAGCCGGTCGAAACCCAGCTCACCTTTTCGAGTCTACGGCCCGCGAACGTTCGGATCGGAAATCATCTGGAACGGCATTTGGACGACGTGCGGCTCTCTGGAGACACGGCGACCGTCACCTTGACACCCGGTGCGTACGTTGCCGTGGTGATCGATCTCGAACGAGGAAATCGATCGTGATCACGCCCAATCTGAACCGCGGAACCGAAGCGAAAGGCGGCCCGTTCTGAAAATCGCCGACATCCGCGCCACAACCGTGACCGTACCGCTCGAGGCTGCGCTCCAGCACGCGACCGGCGCGCACTGGGGCCGCTTCGTCCGCACGATCGTCGAGGTCGAGACTGACGACGGCCACATCGGCCTGGGCGAGATGGGCGGTGGCGGCGAGAGCGCGGAATTGGCCTTCAAGGGACTGAAATCGTATCTCGTCGGTCACAACCCATTCGAGTTGGAGGCACTCAGATTCAAGATCGGCAACCCGACCGCCTCCCTGTACAACAATCGCACCCAGCTTCATGCCGCGCTCGAATTCGCATGCCTCGACCTGATGGGCCAAAAGCTCGGCGTGCCGGTCTCCGACCTGATCGGAGGCAAACTGCGCGAAGAGGTGCCGTTCGCCAGCTACCTCTTCTTCCGCTACACCAACCCGGACTCCGGCAAGGGCGAAGTCCGCACGCCTGACCAGGTTGTCCAGCACGCCCGGGAACTCAAGGCGCAGCACGGCTTCACTACGCACAAGCTCAAGGGCGGTGTCTATCACCCCGACTACGAGCTCGAGTGCTTCCGCGCGCTCGCCGAGGCATTCCCGGAGGATCGTGTTCGCTATGACCCTAATGCCGCTTTGACCGTCGAGGAAGGCATCAGGTTCGGGCAGGCGATCGAAGACCTGCGCAACGATTACCTCGAGGATCCGACCTGGGGCCTGAACGGGATGCGCCGGCTGCGGAGCATGGTCCGGGTCCCCCTCGGCACGAACACGGTGGTGGTTAACTTCGAGCAGTTGGCGGCGAACGTGCTCGACCTGGCGGTGGATGTCATCCTGCTGGATACGACGTTTTGGGGCGGGATCCGGCCGTGCATCAAGGCCGCCGGAGTCTGCGAGACGTTCAATCTGGGGATCGCGGTTCACTCATCGGGCGAGTTGGGCATCCAACTGGCGACGATGCTCCATCTCGGCGCGACCTTGCCCAATCTCGGCTTCGCGGCGGACGCGCACTATCACCATCTGGTCGACGACGTAATCGTGGGCGGACCGCTTCCATATAAGGGAGGAAAGATCGCCGTGCCAACCGGTCCCGGTTTGGGCGTGCAACTCGACCGCGAGAAGCTGCGCCGGTACTCCGACCTCTACAAGGAGCTCGGTGGGTATGCCTACGATCGGGATCCCGGGCGCCGGGACTGGTACGCGCTGGTTCCGAACGAGCGCTGGGCCGACCCGACAGTGAGCCTCTCCCCGAAGCTGCGGTAGACGGTCTACTCCGGTAAGACCACCGCAATCGCCGCGAGCAAGCCACCGTCGACCTTGTACTCGCCACCGGTAATGAACGACGCTCGATCGCTGGCCAGAAAGGCGATCAGCTCGGCGACATCTTCCGGCGTCCCAACCCGGCCTATGGGGTGCATCTTGCCCCACGTTTCGACCATGTCGTCGCTCGTCTGATCACCCTTCCAAATGTCGGCTGCGTACCGCAGCATCGGCGTATCGACGGATCCCGGGCACACCGCTACCACCCGGATGTTCTCGCCGGCATGGTCGAGCGCCATCGCCCGGGTCAGCGCGTTGATTGCCCCTTTGCTCGCCGTGTACGCCGCGACGCTCTTCTGCGAAGCGAAAGCCTGCACAGAGGAGACGTTGACGATGACGCCACCACCCCGCTTCTGCATTTCGGGGATCGCGAAGTGGGCCATCAGGTACATGCCCTTGACGTTGGTATCGAAAACCTCGTCCCACGTTGCTTCTTCGGTGTCGACCACCGTCCCATAGCGCTGGATCCCGGCGCTGTTGACCAGGACATCTACCCCACCGAATCGCTCGACCGTGAACGCGACCACCTTTTCGGCATCCGCCGCGCGGCTGATGTCCGCCGGGATCCCCTCAACGGTCAACTCCAGCCCCTGCAGCTCGGCCACAGTCGCCTTGACGGATTCCTCGCGCCGGCCGCAGATCACGACCGACGCGCCGCCCTCAGCCAGTCGCCGGGCAGCCGCCTTGCCGATGCCGAGCGACCCTCCGGCCACGATAGCGATCCTCGATGCAAATTCCTGCTCAACCACGTCCGCTCGCTCCCGTCTCGTAAATCGTCGCCCGCAGCCAGAACTCCTTCCGCTCACCCGGCCCGAATTCCAGCGCCGAACCGTTGGCGACGGCATCCGGCAGCCCGTTGGTCGGGTAGCTGGAGAATGGCTCGAGGCCGATGGTATAGAGTCGCCCATACCACGGATACGCCTTCGTTGCGCCGAACTCCATCCAGTACCAGAGATACGGCATCACCGCGATATCCCACTCGACGCGGATGCCAATCCCCTTCCCCGGATGCTCCAACTCATACCAGCCCTCAGAGAAATCAGTCAGGTAGAGGATCTCGCTGATCGTCCCTTGCGGCGGCAACGCGCTCAAGTCGATCTTGCCGCCATCGACGCCTTGGGCAAGGGGCCATGATGGTCGCTGATTGGCAACGACACGACGCCCGTCCGGGTGGATCGGGGTTGGATGCGGGATGACGGTCACACCGTCCGGCAAGCGGATCCGGCACGTTTCATCGAGGAACGGGCGACCATAGGCGAGGTGATGACCCCACATCACCGGCAACTCGACATCGCTTTCATTGGTGATGGCCTCGGTCAGAGACAGCGTCGGCTCGCCGGCAACGAGGCGCAATGTCTTCGCGAGATTGAATGGCGTCTTGAGTGTCCGCGCGCTGAACGTGGCCGCGACCGCATGCTCGTTGTCTTCGGTGATCCGCGAATCCCAAGGCAGATTGGCCACTTCGCCGTGCTGTCCAAACTGTGCCCCGAAATACGACGCCGGCGCCCCGCCATTCGGAAAGACCTCCTGCCATCCGCCGGGGTAGATATCGACGAACGTCGCCAACGGATCAGGGGAGGTCGAAAGAAACGCGGAGGGATCGCGAACCCCGCCGGGCGTCAGCCAGGTGAAGTCGAGGTCTCGCGGCTTGTAGTTGAACTCGACAATATCCGCTCCCTTGCCAGCAAGTACATCGACCTGCAGCAACTCATTCTCCAACGTGACCAGTGGCATCTCGAGGTATTCCACCTCGCGAATCCGCGGGCCCCAATTCCGTTGCCTTCGATTTCGACCTATTCGCACACTGGATTCCCGCCTCAAGAACATGGCCCGGCCACGACCTCAATTTAGGTTAGTGAACCATATTTGCATCGAGCACTTCTCGCTTACAGACGCCTGGAAACGCGCGGAACACCTTTTAGAGCGCGGCGCTGAACTGTTCCACTTCGAGAGCATATAAATTGGCCATACGGCCTCACGCATTAGGGGCAAGATCAATCGAGAGGAAATCATCAGAATGGATCAGCTTCGGATCGGGATCATCGGCTGCGGCATCGGCTCGTTTCATGCGGCGGCATGGGCCAAGGAGCCGCGCGCAGTCATCGTTGCCCTGGCCGGGCAAGAGCCGGAGCAGTGTGCCAGGATCTGCGCCGAGCACGGTATCCCGGACCTCTATCGTGACTACCGGGAGCTTATTTCTCGCCCGGATATCGATGCCGTCAGTATCGCGACCCCGAACTATCTTCATTTGCCGATGGCGACCGCTGCGTTCGCTGCCGACAAACATGTTCTCCTTGAAAAGCCGATCGGCCTCAACGCCGCTGAGGGGGAGGCAATTGTCCGTGCAGCTAATGCGGCGGGAAAGATGCTCGGCATTTTCCTCAGCAAGCGCCACGCGGCCGATATGGACGCCCTGCGTGCACACGTCCAGACAGGAGCGCTTGGCGAGATTTACTATGCCAAGGCATTCTGGATGCGCCGGTCCGGGATCCCGAGCCACAGTAGCTGGTTCGCCCAGAAGGCCCTCGCTGGCGGTGGACCGTTGATCGACCTTGGCGTGCATGTCCTCGATATGGCGCTGTTCCTTATGGGGAACCCGGAGGTGACGACGGCCAGCGCCGCGACGTTTGCCAAGCTTGGTCCGAACGGCAAGGGCAACATGCGAGGAGCTCAACCCCAGTCTCGGCAGAATCAATCATACGAAGTCGAGGACCTCGCGACGGCCTTCCTCAGGACCGAAACCGGCGCCGTAATTCAGCTGGAGGCGAGTTGGGCGTGTTACTCCCCGGCCAACGACGAGTACGGCATTACGCTCATGGGCGATCGCGGAGGGGCCGAAATCCGGGTCAACGATTACGTCAAAACAAACACGCTGCGCTTCATGGGTGACGCCGTCGACATGACTCCACATCTCCAACCGCAAGAAGAGCATCTGCAGATCGTCACCCGTTTCGTGGATGCAGTCCTTTCAGGTGAACCGATGAGCCCTAGCGGTGAAGAAGGACTTGCGCGGACTCGGGTCATCGACGCGATCTACGCCTCCGCTGCGCTCGGAAGAGAAGTGCGGCTCGATGAAGCCGTCGTGGCGACTCCTCCGAATTTCAATCATGAGTAATGAGTAATAACTCCCGACGGTCTCGTGCGTAGTGATCCATCCTGCGACGGAAACCAGTCGTGAGTCGGTCCGCCCTGTTCCTCGCATCACCTCATCTTCACCGGGTAGTCACCATCAGGTTTATGGTTGAAACGCGTGACTTTCGGGGGACAGGGGCAGTGATGTATGCTGCGCGGCATCACCTGGATGATCGGCAGGTGATCGAAGAGACGCAAGCGACGGGAGAGTGGAAACGATGAACCGGGATCTCTTTAGTCGACGGTCATTACTGAAGAATGCCGCTGGATCTGCTGGCGCTGCGGTCGCCGTCGCGCAGGGATTCTCCAGCGCATTCGCCCAGGATGCCTCTCCTGCTGCAGCTCCCCCCTCAGGAACGATTACCGTCTCCTACCCTGATCAGGCGGGCCTGAAACCAAAATACGTCACGCAGGCGGCGGAAAGCCTGCAATCAGCAAATGCAGGTACAACGATCAACATCGATCTGGAAAATGTCGGTGACGACGACTTCTACACAAAGTTGCTCCTGGCGCTCGACTCGGGCAACGGGCCGGACGTGTTTCACATGGGCGGCAATTCTGCGGGTGAGCTCGCAGATGCCGGCTACATCGAGCCGCTTGATGCGTACCTCGCCGAATGGCCGGACTGGGCCCAGTTTTATCCCGCGTCAGTCCAATCCAGCGTCCAGTACAAGGGACAGACCTGGTGCGTCCCGTACGGTTTGGACACGCGGTTCCTCTACTACCGCAAGGACATCTTCACGAAAGCAGGGCTTCCGAGCGACTGGCAAGCAGCGAACGTCGCGGACATTCTGACTTCCGCGGTCCAGATCAAGCAAAACGTGCCTGACGTGCTCCCCTATGCTCTGTACGGCGGCCAGGCCGGTTCCAGTGGTACGGCGGACCATGCCTTTGTCCCCTTGGTCTGGGCATACGGCGGCGAGATGATCAATGCCGATGGCAAGTGGATCGGCGAGAGCGCGGCGATCCGCAAGGCGCTTGACTATTATGTGCAGGCGTTCCAGAACGATAAGGTCGTCGATCAGGAGATCCTGACCACCACCAAGCCCTGGACCGCCATGCGTGAGAAGCTCGGCAGCGGCGGTCTCGGCATCCTCTTTGAAGGGGGCTGGGTCTATGGCGGCTGGTATAGCAAAGACAAGGCCGGAACAGAGGCCAATGTCGGCTACACCCTCTTCCCGACCGAAAGCGGCGGGCCGTCATTCACCATCGGCGGCCCGGGCACCTGCTGGTATATCAACGCCGCGAGTAAGAACAAGGATCTCGCCTTCGCGTTCATCAAGGCGTTCAACACAAAGGATATCGTCGCTGCACTGAACGCGGAAGACCCGCACCCGGCCGCGCGCAGCGATGCGGCGGAGACGCCGGCATTCAAAGCACAGCAGTTCTTGCTTGACTCGACGGCGTCACTCGAGCACGCGAAGTTCATCCCGCCGGATCCAAACTACGGCAAGGTGATCACTGCCATTCAGACTGTGACTGGATTGGTGGCTGATGGCGAGCTCAGCGCCGAGGACGGCGTTAAGCGCTATACCGACGAGCTGAAGACCGCACTGGGTGACGACCTGGTTGCCACCGAAAGCTAACCAAGTCGACAAGCCGGTAGATACGGGGCAGTATGCGACGGGCATGCAGCCCCGTATCCAACTGGAGCACACATGGCGACAATGACGCCGGGACGGGGGCTCATCGCTTGGCGGCGCAACCGCTCGCTGATCGGAGGATTGCTTCCAGCTGCCAGTTTGCTTAGCCTCTTTTTCGTCGCACCCGCTATTTGGGCCATCTACACTAGTTTCACCAACCGCGCACTGGTCGGCCTTGACGCCCGCCACCCGCGTCATGTTGGCTGGGCGAACTACGAGCGCCTCCTCCACAGCCCCGCCTTCAAGACGGTCCTCATAAACTCGCTCGTCTTTGTGGTTGGTTCGGCAGTAATCGGGCAATTCCTGCTTGGACTCGCCCTTGCTCTCTTACTCGATCACGGCGAACATCGGGGCTACCGAGCAACCCCATTTGTTTACGGCTCTGTGCTATTGGCTTGGGTCAATCCCACGGTTATCGCCGGTTTCTTGTGGGTGGCGATGTTCGACTTCTACTACGGCTCGCTGAACAAGACACTGCAATTTTTTGGATTGAGTGGAGTGAGCTGGCTGGGGAAAGCTCCCATGCTTTCGCTGATCATCGTCAATACCTGGCGCGGGGCGGCGTTCGTCATGATTATTTTCCAGGGTGCGCTCCGCACCATTCCAAGCCAGATATACGAAGCGGCACGAATGGACGGGGCAAGTGCCTGGCAACGCTTCTGGGACCACACGCTGCCCAACCTCCGTCAGGTCGCGGCCGTTGTCCTGCTCTCAGTGACGATCTCGACCTTTGGAGCGTTTCTGCTCATCCTGACGCTCACCAATGGGGGACCGGGAACCAAGACTGAGGTGATCGCGCTGTATGCCTACCATGCCGCCTTCCAGAGCCGGCAGATCGGGTATGGCTCTGCAATCGCTGCAGTGATGCTCGGGCTGAACTTGATCTTCGCGGCCATTTACCTTCGCGTGTCGAGCCCGAAGATATGAGTGCCGTGGCCGAGCAGCAAACCCGGGTCCCAAGCCCGACCGCTGGTGCAAGTGCGGCCCCTGTTCAACAGCAAACGGTTAACCGGCGACGCCCGGAGCAGGGCTCACGACAGGAATGGATCGTTGTCCACGTTCTCTACCTCATTATCGTGATCTTCTTTTTTGCCCCGTTCCTGTGGCTGCTCACGGCAGCTTTTGATGGGGATGCTGTTGCCTATATTCGCTGGCCCGCGCAACCAACCTTCGCAAACTTCACCTACGTTTACCAGAACTTCCATATCGGTCGTGCACTGGCAAACAGCCTCTTCATCTCGACCGCGACCATGCTGCTCTCAGTCGTACTGGTCTCCCTCGCCGCCTATTCACTTTCCCGGCTTGAGTTCGGGCTGAAGAGCGTAGTTACTTACGGTGTGCTGGTGTTGCAGACGATGCCGCTCTCCGCAACCATGGTTCCCATCTACGGGTTAGCGCGCGATCTCCATCTTCGCAATACCTACCTCGGCCTCATTCTGGTTCATTCCGCCATCGAAATGCCGTTCCTGATCTGGCTGATGAAGGGCTTTTTCGATACGATCCCCCGCTACCTCGAAGAGGCCGCCTGGCTGGATGGACGGTCAAAGTTCCGTGCCTGGTGGGAAGTGGTAATGCCGGTGGCGCGTCCGGGAATCGTTGTAATCGCGGGATTCGCGTTCCTGAATGCCTGGTCAGAGGTGTTGATGGTGATCATTCTGGTCGACGATCCCGGGAAGTCGACCGTTCCCCTCGCCTTCTACCAGACGTTTCGGTCCAATGGCGGGTACAACGAGGTGAACTACGGGCTGGTGGCCGCAGTCGGCGTGATCTATGTCCTGCCTGTCATCGCGCTCTTCTTCTCCTTGCGGAAGATGATGGTGCGTGGGCTTATGAGTACGTCCCGCGGTCTGTAGGCGCGGAGGGCCGACCTTGGCAGAGATCCAGTTCGAACACGTTGTCAAGCAGTTCCCACGGCAGGCGAGTCCGGCCGTCAACGACCTCTCGTTCACCGTGAATGACGGGGAGTTGCTGATCCTCCTGGGACCTAGCGGCTGCGGCAAAACTACTGCACTACGAATGATCGCCGGGCTCGAGGAACCCGATTCTGGTGACATCAGGATCGATGGCCAGAGCGTGGTCGGGATGGCGCCCAAGGATCGCGATATCGCCCTTGTCTTTCAGCAGTACGCGCTCTATCCGCACCTGAGCGCTCGAAACAATCTGCTCTACCCGTTGAAAATTCAGAAGATCTCGAAGCAGGAGCGCCAACACCGCATTGATCAGACCGCAGAATTGTTGAAGATCAGCCACTTGCTTGACCGGAAACCGAGTCAGCTCTCGGGTGGAGAGCAGCAACGAGTGGCACTCGGACGGGCGATCGTGCGCCAGCCGCGTGTCTTTCTGATGGACGAGCCACTCTCGAACCTCGACGCCAAGCTGCGCACCCACATGCGCACGGAGATCAAGACGCTGCAACAGGAACTCCGTGCGACCATGGCCTTCGTCACCCATGATCAGGCGGAAGCGATGACCATGGCGGATCGGATCGCCGTCATGAATGGCGGACGACTGCAGCAATTGGCCACTCCGGACGAGATGTACAAGTTTCCGGCTAATCTCTTTGTCGCCGAGTTTCTCGGCAGCCCGCCGATGAACATACTTCCGGTCCGGCAAATGGACGGGCACCTTTCAGTGCCGGGGGGATGGTCCATCCCCGAACCAAGCCGGACAAAGGCACCAGCGGAGTTGCTGCTTGGCATCCGACCCGAATCGATTCGTGTCGTTGCCGCCGGAACGCCAGGCGCGGCGCCAGCTAGCGTCATCGTCTCCGAGCCTCTCGGCAGCGAAGTCATCGTCAACGTCAATCTCGGCGAGACTATGGTGCGCGTACGGACTCCGCCAGACGTCCGTCCCCGCCCGGGCGAAATTGTCCACCTTCAACCCGACTTAGACGGCGTTCGCCTCTTTGACAAGGAATCCGGAGCGAATCTGCGGTCATGAGAGAAGCGCTCAGCCGCGCCGCTGATCTCGTGCTGATCGGGCGCTTCGAATCGCACGAACAGCAGACCTACCGCCATCTCCCGTTCGCAATGCCACCCGGCGTCACCCAGATTCATATCGCGTATGACTATTCCGATCGGATTCCCTCCACTCCCGGACTGTCTGGCGGCAATACCCTCGATATCGGACTGTTTGACCAACAGGGCCATGCGGCCGGCACACCTGGCTTCCGCGGGTGGAGCGGGAGCGACAAGCACGGCTTTACCGTGGGCCGGGATTGGGCCACCCCGCCATACCGCCCGGGAGAGATCGAATCCGGAACCTGGTTCGTTCTGCTTGGTCCCTACAAAGTTGGCCCGAACGGGCTTGATTACCGCGTCCAGATCTGGCTGAATCCTGGACTCGAAAACGACACGCCCGAGCCGACGACGATCCTACACGGCCCACCGGCGAATCTTCCTCCACCCGCCGAATCCGGCTGGCTCCGGGGCGATCTGCACTGCCACACCGTATTCTCCGACGGAGATTCGTGGCCGGTCGAGGTGGTGGACGCAGCGGCACGTGCCGGGCTCGATTTCATCGCTATTACTGATCACAACAGTGCCCGCCGGCCTCAATTCGACCACACTCCGGGCTCCCGCCCGGTCGTCATCTCAGGGACAGAAACGACGACATACGGCGGCCACTGGAATGCCTGGGGGGTCGAGCGCTGGTTTGAGTTCCGGACACCAACGGCCGAAGCGACCCAGGCGGCCTTCGATGACGCCGTCTCTGCCGGAGCGCTCATTAGCATCAACCACCCGAAGCCGCTGGGTCCCGCATGGGAGTATGGTAATCTCCGCGGAAACCACGCGATCGAAGTTTGGAATGGTCCGTGGGGAGCACTGAACGCCATCGCGCTCGCGTACTGGGAAGAACGACTCAAGGCCGGATTGCGCACTGTCGCGGTTGGCGGCTCGGATACGCATGCACTTCGTTCAAAGCGCGATCGACTCTTTCATCCGCAGCTCGGTTCTCCCACTACCTGGGTAAAGTTGGAGCGAGTGGCGAGTGCCGCGGCCATCCTCGATGCCGTTCGTCGCGGACACACATTTATATCCACTTCGCCGGCGGGCCCGCAACTTTTCATTGACCGGGAGCAGGACGA
>DASQCG010000289.1:0-17082 GCA_035634825.1 Thermomicrobiales bacterium
TCGGTCATCGTCACCGGCGCCGGGATGGGTATCGGCAAGGGCGCGGCGATCGCCTTCGTGCGGGAGGGTGGCTGCGCGATCGTGGCCGATATCTCCGCATCTGCCGCGGACGACACCGTCCGCGAGATCACGAGCCAGGGCGGCAAGGCCATCTCGGTCATGTGCGATGTCACGAAGGCGGACGACGTCCAGCGGATGGTCGCCGCCGGCGTCAAGGCCTTCGGTGGCATTGACGTCGTCTTCAACAATGCCGGCATCAACCTCTTCGGCCGGGTCGACGAGATGAGTGAGGCCGACTGGGACCGCCAGATCGCTGTGAACCTCAAGAGTGTCTTCCTGGTCAGCAAATACGCGATCCCCGAGATGCGGAAGCGGGGTGGCGGCGCGATCGTCAACAACGCCTCGGTTCAGGCCTTCGCCTCGCAGCGCACTGTCGCGGCCTATGCGGCCACCAAGGGCGCGATCGTCTCGATGACCAACGTGATGGCGCTCGACCACGCACCCGACAAGATCCGGGTCAACTGCATCGCGCCGGGCTCGATCCGAACGCCCCTGCTCGAGAACTCGGCCCAGACCTTCGCGCCAGACGACCCTGAAGCTGCCATTGCCGAGTGGGGCAAGGACCACCCGATCGGCCGGATCGGCACGGTCGAGGACGTGGCCAACCTGGTCCTATTCCTCGCCAGCGACGAAGCAGCCTTCTGCACCGGCGCCTGCTACCGCGTCGACGGCGGCCTCCTGTCATCGCTGATGTAGAAGAAACCTCCCTTCTCCCGCATGCGGGAGAAGGGCCGGGGATGAGGGCCGTTGATCCGCTCGTACCGTGACAGGAGTTGGGATGGTTCCAGAGATTGCCGCGGCCGGAGCTGTCTATATCGTCTCCCGGCATCGCCCGGGCGTAAACACCCGGGCTGAACCACTGAAGCCCGCTAAAGCAGGCTGAGTCACGCCTCGATCCCGGTCCAGCCGGCTTCAGCCGGGTTCAGATCTCAGCCCGGGTCTTCAGGCTCGGGAAATGGCGATGCGACGTTACGACGCGCTGTTTGGGAACCGCTCCTCGACCCTGATCTCGGACATCGGCTTGCGACCGCCACGCGTGCTGCCGCTCTCCGCCGGTTTGGGACCGGGGTGACCGATCACGACCGCATGTGTGATCCACATCCCGTCCGGCACATGCAACAACCGCCGCGCGGTCATCGCCGGCTCCGAATCGGCCGCGCCGAACCCGATGACCGCCGCCGCCAGTCCGCTCGCTTCGGCTGCCAGCATGGTCCGCTCGACCAGCCGCCCGGCATCGAACCGGGCCGATTCCGCGGTCTTGCCCGCAGTCACGATGCCGATCACGACCGGCGCGTCCGCGACCCAGCCGGTGTCCGCCTTGGCCCCGGCGAGCGCTCGCCGCGTCCCAATATCCCGCACGACGACCAATCGCCACGGCTGCTTGTTGCCGCCGCTGCCGGTCCACCGCGCTACTTCGAGGATCGCATCCAGGGCGGCATCATCAACCGGCTCGCTGGAATACGTGCGCGTCTGCCGCAACCCGCGCAGCAGTTCGAGCGTGTCGTTGGAGTCCGAAGTATTCATGTCATCCCCCGTGATCTGATCAGGCGGTCCAGTTCGGAACATGTCGCCTGAAATGTAGCGCGGTGCGGCAGCCCCGCGTTCGAGTCACGAAACAACGGATCATCTGCACGAAAGGCGAGTCGGGGGACAGTGCAATTGCGGGCGAACGGGGATCAGCGACGCGGGGCTGCCGCACCGCGCTACGTGTTCAGAATACCTGGGTCCGATATCAGCGCGAGCTTTGCTTGGGATCGAAGGCGTCCCGCAGGCCGTCGCCGATCAGGTAAAGCGACAGCGACGTGATGAAGATCATGAAGCCCGGAAAGAAGACATACGTCCAGTTTGTGCGGTAGAAGCGCTGGGCTTCATCGAGCATGTTGCCCCATGATGGCTCCGGCACCTGGATGCCAACGCCGATGAAGCTGAGCGCCGACTCGACCAGGATCAGGCTCGGAATCGTCAACGAGGCCAGCACGATCATGACCGGCACGACATTGGGCAACACGTGCCGGAGCACGATCCCGACTGGCGAAACTCCGACCACCCGGGCAGCATCGACATACTCGCGCGACTTGATCGCCAACGCCTCGCCCCGGATCAGGCGGGAGTCGCCGGGCCAGAAGATCAGGGCAAAGATGAGTGCCAGCGTATACGTTCCCGGTGAGTAGAGCGTCGCGATCAGGATCAGCAGCGGCAGCGTCGGAATCGAGAGCAGCACATCCACCAGGCGCATCAGGATCGAGTCCGCCCAGCCGCCGGCATAGCCTGCGATCAGACCGATACCGAGCCCGATCGTCAATTCGACAAGCGTCGCCATGAACGCGACGGTGATCGAGACCCGCGCGCCGTATGCCAGGCGCGTGAGGATGTCGCGCCCATTAGCGTCGCTGCCGAGCACATAGCCGTTCTCGCCCGGTGCGGAGAGTTTTTGGGCAAGGTGATTCTCATACGGCGTAAATCCGGTCCAGCGCGAGACGAGGTTCGCGAAGATGGCAAACAGGGCGACTGACACGAAGATAATCAGCGCCGTCATTGCCACTCGGTCGCGCGCGAACCTGCCCAGCGCACTTCGTACCAGGCTCCGCGACGCCCTGGCTGCCCGCGACTGACCAAGCGCGTCTGTCGTGGTGATCGTCTCTGCCAGGGTACTCATGATTTGCGAACCCGCGGATCGATCAGGCCGTACAACAAGTCGGCGATCAGGTTGCCGAACATGGTTAGCACCGCGAACAGGATCGTGGTGGCCTGAACCATCGTGTAGTCGCGCCGGCCCACCGCCTCGAGCGTCAGTTGGCCCATCCCCGGCCAGGAGAAGACCGCTTCGATCAGGATCGAGCCGCCGAAAAGCGCCGGGATCGCCAACCCAACCAGCGTGACCAGGGTAAGGAGCGCATTCCGGAATGCATGCCGGTAAAGCACGAGCGACTCCCGTAGCCCCTTGGATCTGGCCGTCCGCACATAGTCCTGTCCGAGCGCCTCCAGCATCGAGGAGCGGATGTAGGCAGTCCAGGCGCCGATCTGGAAACTGGAGAGCGCGAGCGCAGGCAGGATCAGGTGCTGGAACCGATCCCAGAGATCACCACCACCGCGCGAGCTCTTGATGCCGCCTGCTGGCAGCGAGGGCAGCCACCACAAATCCCACCGATCCGCCTTGACGGCGAACACGATGATCAGCAGCAGACCGAGCCAGAAGCTGGGGATCGCGTAAAGCGCTACGACGGAGATGTTCACGACCCGGTCGAACACGCGTCGGTGGTACACCGCTGAATAGATGCCGAGCGGGATGGAGATCAGGAGCGAGATCACCAGCGCACTCGAGGTCAGGATCAACGTATTCGGAATTGCTGCCCAGATCCGATCCGTGACCGGCAGCCGGTTGTAGAAGGACGGGCCGAAATCGAGGTGAAAGACGACTCCGCTCAACCACTCGGCATAGCGCTGCGGCCAGGGATCATTCAGGCCGAGCTGTTCCCGAATCCGCGCGATATCCTCGGGCCGGATCTTCGGGTTGCTGCGCGCGGTCATGGTCACCGGCGACCCGGGGATCAGGTTCATCAGCGCGAATGAGATGAATGAGACCCCGAGCAGCAACGGGATCATGATCAGAATGCGGCGAACGGCAAAGCGCAACATTGGTCAGTCACACCAGAGCACAGGCAGCGACGTCAGCCGCTGCCTGTGCTCGCGTCATTCGATCAGGAATCGAGCCAGAGATATTCGATGCCCGGTCCGCCCCATGGGCCGGGGAAATTGTTGTGCATCCGCGTGCTGTAGGCGGCGTTGGCGACATCGAACCAGATGATGCCGACCGGCTGCTCATCGTTGACGATGTTCGAGTACTGGATCATTAGCGGAATCCGCTGCTCCTGATCTACCGTGACCTTGATCTGCTCGCCGAGCACGTCGAGGTCGGGATTGCAGTACTTCATGTCGTTGAAGCCGATTTGATACATGTCGCAGGCGAACATCGCGTCCTGGAAGAAGGTCGAGTCCCAGCTGAAGCCGTAGAACGCCATCTCGAAGGTCGGGTTCGTGGTTGTCGCCTCGATCAGGGCGGAGAACTCGAGCGACACCGGCGTAATCGAGATACCTACCGCCTTCCACGCATCCTGCATGTACGCCACGAGGCTGTCGGTCGACGCGGATCCCGAGGGGTAAAGGAGCTCGAATTCCATCTCGACGCCGTCTTTGTCGATGACGCCGTTGCCGTTGGTGTCCGTCCAGCCCGCCTCGGTCAGAAGCTGCTTCGCCTTCTCCGGGTCGTACGTGTACTTTGTGTTGATCTGATCCGGCGCGTAGGCATAGCTGATCGTCGGCTGGGTACCGTGCGCAACTTCGCCGTATCCAAGCAGGATGTTGTCGACAATCGACTGGCGGTCCAGGGCGTACATGAAAGCCTGGCGGACGCGGACATCCTGGAAACGAACCGTGGTATCCGGGTTGAGATTGAACTCGTAGTAAAAGAATCCGCGGCCCGGGATGTTCTCGACGACGTCGAACTTGTCGCCTTCTGCCTTGACCGTCTGAACCTGCTCCGGCTCGAGACCGACATCGTCGATATCGCCGGTGAGGAACGCATTGAGCTGCGCCTCACTATCCGAGAAGATACGGATGGTAATGTCCTTCGTCCAGGGCGCGAACGGCGTGTAGAGATCGTTCCGGGTCAACTTGATTTCCTGGCCCTGGGTCCAGCTCGCGAGCTTAAACGGACCGGTCCCGACCACGCGGGACGGATCCTGCCCGGTGGAACCCGGATCGGTCGCCCACTGGTCTCGCGGGATGCCGTCCCAGATGTGCTTGGCGATGATGTAGAAGCCGGCGTTGTTCAGGAAGTCGGCGCGGATACCGTTGGAGACGACCTGGATAGTGTCATCGTCGATGACGTTCCACGAGGCAACGGCGTCGTGGAAATTCCCGGTGTATGGACTGGCCAGCGCGTCGTCGGCCAACGACTCGAAGCTGAACGCCACGTCAGCCGACGTGAAATCGACGCCGTCCTGCCAGACCTTGTCTGTGCGCAGGTGGATCGTATAGGTCACGCAATCGTCGGCCAGCTCCCAGTAATCGGTTACGCCGCCCGGAACCGGCTGGCCGGTCTGGGGATCACCGCCGAAGAGCGAATCGAAGACATACCCGACCACTGTCAGCGACGGGTCGGACTCGACGATGTACGGGTTGACCGATTGCAAATCGCCGACGGCGCCGGTGACATAGGTCCCCTCGGTGTTGGCCGGCTGTTCGATCGGGAACTGTTCCTCGACCTCATTGCGCACTTCGGCTGACGTCTTGGACTTGCCCGGCGTGCAGGTGGCCGCGACCGGGCTCGCCTCGGGGCTCGCGATCGGGCTCGCGCCCGGCGTGCTCTCTTCGACCGGCGACGCCTCTGGAGAGGCATCCTGCGCCGATGCGATCGGCAGGCCGATCATGCTGAACAGGACCAGTACGGCGAGCAATCTGCCCAGCCAGGTCACACGGAATCGCATCCGTCACACTCCCCAAGTACCGATATACACCAAACCCGGAAACATTTGACCGGCGAAGCATGACTGATCAACCTGCGCCGAGGCAACTTGCCCGCTGTCCGGCGATTTCCCGTCGGCCGCAAAAAACCCGGTTGACTATATGCGAGACGCCTCAATACAATGCGCGCACCCGAACGAGGCACGTTGCGACATCGTGCCGCAGCGACAATCCAGGGTTTAGCGCACGGCGATTACGCCGGGGAGGACCACCTGTGGGAGAGAACACGCAGGTCCGACAGCTCTACCGCGACGCGTTGAGTGGCAAGCTCAACCGGCGGGAAGTCTTTCAGCGCGGCATTGCACTTGGTCTGAGCGCAAACGTGATCGGAATGCTGGCCCTCAATGCGGTCAAGGTTCCGAGTGCGTTCGCGGCAGAAGAAGGCAAGCCAACAGCGACCTTCTACGACTGGATGCTCAACCTCCACCCGAGAATCACCTCCCTGGGCGAAGAGCAAGGCGTCGATATCCAGACGGCGCCGACCGAGAACTTTGGGAACGACCGCTTCATCGCCGAAGGTCTCCAGAAAAACAGCACCTGGGACTTCTATGGCGGAGTCACGCCGTTCCTGGAGATGATCGGCCTGGTCGACAGCGGCACCATCGAGCCGTGGACCCAGTACGTGCCGGCGGACCTCACCGCCGACTTCGTGCCGGCGACGCTGACCGAAGGAACCTACAAGGATCAGTTCTACGTCTGGCCGCTTCTGCTCGACATCTGCGTGCAGATGCGCCACGCCGGTATCGTCCAGAAGGCGGGTCTCGATCCGGAAGCCTCCCCGGCGACGTGGGACGAGTTCATCGCGAACGGCCAGAAGGTCATGGACAGCAAGGCTGCTCCGTATGGCATCGTCTTCGACCATCGCGACTGGCGGTCGCTTATCCCGGTCACGCACTCGATCAGCATCGACGTGTATGACAAGGACACCGGTCTCTTCCAGTACGCCAGCGATCCGGCGCTCGAGGCGCTCGAGATCCTCAAGCGGATGATGCCGCTCGCACCGGCCGACCTGCTGACGGCAGACGCTGTCGACAACACGGTCCATCCGGATGAGGCCGCCTTCGCTGCCGAGCAGGCCGGGTACTACTTCAAGTACCAGAACGCGGGCTTCCAGTTCTCGGCCAACTGGCCGGATCCGAGCCAGCTGCGCCTCGGCGGTCTGCCGAAGACCGAGAACGGTGTCGGCGGTTCCGTCTTCTGGGACACCGGAGCGGTGCTGTTCACCTACGGCGCGAACAAGCAGAAGGCTGTCGAGTACCTCACCGCACTCTCCAAGGACCAGGAGATGTGGAAGGACAGCATCACGGGCAACCAGGATCTCGGAACGATTCCGGTCGGCCAGTTGCCTGTTCTCCAGTCGGTCTGGGCCGCGTGGGATGCCTCGCCGCCGGACTGGTACGCGGCCAATCCGTGGACCAAGTCGGTGCTGGCCAGCCTCCAGAACGCCAGCGCGATCGCCCCGACGATCATCGGCATCAAGCAGTTCGACGCGGCGCGGCCAGAGTGGCACAAGTACCTCTCCGGCGAAGAGCCGGATGCCAAGGTCGCCGGGCAGAAGGCGCAGGACGCCGCCCTGGCGGAGTGGGAGAAGAACGCGACGCCGACGGCCGCCCTTCGCAGCCGCTACTACTAGTCCGATCGAACGTCAGCCCGGCCGGTTGCCTGACCGGCCGGGCCCCTTTCCTGATCAGCAGGCGGCGCGTTCGCTCGCCTATCGACTACGCTGGTATCTCTCGCACGCAGCAGGGGTTGGACCATGGCACAGGCGACCTATTCCATTGATTCAGTGCCGGTGACTGAGTCCAAATCCAATGCGTCCCGGGCAGTCATCAACTTTCTGAAGACCTACCCTTACCTCCTGCCGGCAATCATCTTCTTCGTGGGCTGGCAAATCCTTCCGATCTACAACGCGCTGCGGTTGAGTTTCACCGACGATCGTTTCCTGGATCAGGTCCCGGCCCACTGGATCGGTCTCGACAACTACCGGGAAGTCATTCGCGACCGCGTCTTCTGGAACGGCGTCGGCCGCGCCTTCATCTTCACCTGTATCTTCGTGCCCGGCATGATCATGATTCCGATGGTCATCGCCGTCATGCTGGATCGGGTCCAGAACCGCCGGTTGTCGACGTTCTATCGTATCGTCCTGTTGATTCCCTCGATGATCCCCGCCCCCCTCATCTTCGTGCTCTGGGGCTGGCTCTATAACAACTACATCGGCCCGATCAATTACATCCTCGTCGATGTTCTTCACCTGTACGACATCCGGACCCAGCCGCAATGGTTGAACGACCCCAAGCTCGTGTTCATCTCGATTGCCGTTATGGAATGGTGGTGGGGCCTCGGGTACCACACCATGTTCTTCCTGGCCGGCCTCGCATCGATCCCCAAGGACATCTTCGACGCCGCTCGGGTCGATGGCGCCAGCGAATGGCGCATGTTCTGGGGTATTACCGTTTTCCGCCTGCTCCCGGTGATCCTGGTGCTGATGGTCGTCCGCTTCGGCACTGCCATGGCGGTCGTTGACGAATACATCATCGTCGGCAGCTTCGACAAAACGAGACCAACGTATACCTGGACGGTGTACATGTACGACACGGCGTTCGGCGGCGGCTCCCAGTTCCGGGGATATGCCGCCGCCATCGGCTGGATGGGCGCGCTCTTGATGCTGGTGGTTGTGGCCGGAATGTTCTGGCTATTCCGGACGCGCGACTAGCGAGCCGGACCGGCGGAGACGGATATGGTTGCATCGAATCCAACAGTAACAACGACGACTGAAGGCCGCCTTGCCTCGGCAATCGCGATCCCTGATACGCGCACACAGCGGCACAAGCGGCGTATCAAGTGGGGCACGGTTGGTCGCCACGCCGTGCTGATGTTCTTTTCGCTGTCGGTCTTGCTGCCGCTCACGTGGGTAGTGATGCGCTCGGTCATCTCGTTGCCGGATGGAACGCACAACAACCTCTGGCCCCAGAACTGGGCGGACCCCTGGTATCAACACTATGACTGGATCCTGAAGCGTCGCCCGGAGATCCGCACAAACTTCCGCAACAGTGTCTACGTGTCGCTGCTGACGGTGTTCACGACGACGATCACAGCAGTCCTGGCCGGATATGCCCTGGTCCACTTGCGCACGCCGTTCAAGCGCGTCCTTACGGCCGTGCTGGTCGCCTCGCTCTTCTTCCCGACTCGCGTAACTGCGATCACCGGCATCTTCGAGGTCCAGCGCGAGCTTGGCTTTATCAACAAGACCTGGACGCTCGTTTTCCCCTATACCGCGCTCAATGTTGCGATCTGCATCTTCATCATGCGCGGCGTCTTCGAGACTGTCTCGAAGGAGATCCTGGACGCGGCGCGGATCGACGGCGCCGGCTCGTTGCGACTCCTGCTCGGTATCCTGCTGCCGATCATCAAGAACGGTGTCGTGGTGGTCATCATCGTCAGCTTCGTGGCAGCCTGGGGCGAATTCCTCCTGGCCCTGACCCTGATGAACGACGGCAGCAAACGGACCCTGCCGGTCTTCATTGCAACGGCATCCGGCGGTGTCGGCGGCCTGCTCTGGCCACGCATCGCAGCCGTATACATCATGGCCATCCTGCCCGGCCTGATCGTCTTCGCCTTCGCCCAGCGTTGGTACACAAAGGGCCTGCAGGAGGGTGCGCTGAAGGCGTAGTAGCTTCGGGACATGAATCGAATCCAGGCAGGCGCGACTCACATTGCGCCTGCCTTCTTTTCGCGAGATGCTGAGGCCGACGTAGAAGGGAACCAGGGCGAAATGCGATTCAACGATCAAATTGTGCTGATCACCGGCGGTGGATCGGGCATCGGGCGCGAAATGGCGATTCGATTCGCCGCCGAGGGCGCGTCGCTCGTCATTGCCGATCGTTATCTCGATGCGGCGCAAGGAACCGTCGACCTGATCGAGGGTGCCGATGGCTCCGCGCTGGCGACGCAGACCGATGTCAGCCAGGCGGATCAGGTTGAGGCGATGGCGAAGGCGGCGCTCGATCGCTTCGGCAAGGTCGATGTCCTGATCAACAACGCCGGCCTCTCCGTCGGCGATACGATCCTCGACTTCGATGAGGCGGCCTGGGACCTCAATGTCGACGTCGTCCTCAAGGCGGTTTACCTCTGCTCACGCGCCCTCCTGCCGCAGATGATCGAGCGGGGCAAGGGTGTCATCCTCAACATCGGCTCCGTCAACGGCCTGATGGCGATCGGCGAGTCGGCCTACAGCGCGGCCAAGGCCGGCATGATCAGCCTGACCGGAAACATGGCGATCCACTACGGCGACAAGGGCGTCCGGGTCAATTGCATCGCGCCGGGCACGATCCAGACCCCGATCTGGAGCGAGCGTCTGAAGCGGGAGCCGCACGCGATGGACCACATCCGGCCCTGGTACCCACTCGGCCGGGTCGGCCTGCCCGAGGATGTCGCCAAGGCCGCCCTCTTCCTCTGCTCCGACGACGCCTCGTGGATCACCGGGGTTACCCTTCCCGTCGACGGCGGCCTGACCGCCGGCTCGTACCGGTTCAACAAGGCGTTGCAGGGCATCCGCGAATGACGTTTCCGACAACCGCAGACGCTGTCGTCATCGGCGCGGGCGCCTTTGGCTTCGCGACCGCATATCACCTGGCCAAGGCGGGCGCGCGCGAGGTTGTGCTGCTCGATCAATACGAGCCGGGCACGCAGGTCTCGGCCCGCGCGGCCGGTCTCTTCAAGCTGATTCAGGCCAGCGAGGTCAAGACCCGCCTCGCCCAGCGAGCCACGCAGGTGGTGACCGAGTTCGAGGCGGTAACCGGCGTCGCGCTGCCCTTCGTCACCTCCGGGAGCATCTACGCAGCTCGCATTCCCGCCCACGCGTCCATGGTCGAGGCCGAGATCGAGGATTCCCGTGGCTGGGGCGTCCGGCTCGAGCGTTTGTCCGGGAAAGAAGTCACCCTCTCCGCGCCGTGGCTGCGAGGCGACAACATCCTCTCCGCCTGGTTCGTCGCCGATGACATCTACATCGAAGAGCCGCGCGCGATGCTGATGGCCTACCGCCAGGCCGGCGATAAGCTCGGCATGCGCACCATCGGCCACACCCCGGCGACCGGGATCGTCGTCCGCAACGGCGAAGTGGCCGGCGTCGAGACCCCGTCCGGCCGGATCGACACACCGCTGGTGGTCGATACCGCTGGCGCCTGGGCGCGCACGGTTGGTGCGATGGCGCTCATTGACATTCCGATTCAACCGATTCGTCACCAGCTTCGGATTACCGCGCCGATCTCGGGCGTCAACAAGAACGAGCCGGTCGTGCGGCTGATTGATGCTCCGGCCTACATTCGCCCCTCGCGCGGCGGCTTGATGTTCGGCGGATTCGAAGCCAGCCCGTTGCCAATTGAGCCGGCCGTGATCGACGGCTTCACGATGGACAGGCTACCGCTCGATCATGCGCTCAACAACCAGTTTGTCGACGTGCTCAAGGAGGACATCCCGGCCCTCGATGGCGCCGCAATCCAGGAGGAGCGCGGGGGAGTTTTCACCATGACCATGGACGGCCGTCTCATGGTCGGCCCCTCGAATGCCATCCGCGGTTTCTGGATGGCGACCGGTTGCAACGGCACCGGCTTCTCCCTCTCCTCCGGTGTCGGCTACACCCTCGCCGAATGGATCACCACCGGCTCCCCCTCAATCGACATGACCGACCTCGACCCCAACCGCTTCAGCGGCGCAAAGATCAGCGACAAGGAACTGGTGGACAGCGGAATCTGGCAGTACGCCAACTATTACGTGCCGAGGTAGTGGACACAGGAAAGCCGACGGTGTACAGAATTACATAGATTGCGAATGGTGAGCCAAGAGCGGGGTGTCAAGTTGACAGCTGGTGAACAGAGACGGCTTGGCAGATATCACGACTTGGTTGCCTGGCAGAGGGCGATTGACTTCGTTTCCCTCGTCTATAACCAATCGGAGAAGTGGCCGCATTCTGAGGTATACGGGCTCACACGGGAAATAAGGCGCGCGGCTGTTTCTGTTCCAACAAACATTGCTGAGGGTCGGGGTCGGAATGGGCGAAAGGAATTCCGCCGTCATCTCAGCATCGCCCAGGGGTCGCTCTGCGAAGTCGAGACAATGATCATCATTGCTCATCGGCATGGGTTTCTTGATGAGTTTCAGCGTGACGGGCTTCTCGAGCGATCGAGTGAGGTTGGTCGCCTCATCAACGGTCTCTATCAATCATTGAGTTAGGGCACTCCGGGCCAGAACAGGCGCTGATGTCTGTTCCCCGTCCTCCTGGTCCCTGTTGACACCCTGTTGGGCCGTCCCTACAATCCCGGCAATCTTGGAACTGCCAGTTTGAGACATGCGCTCGCCCCGTGGGCGGGGCGCTGCCCTGATTTCAGAACGATGTTGGTATTCGACGTAGGAGTCAGTCCGTCGGTGCAGAACATTCAGCAAACTACTCCAGTGCAGGCTGAAACGCCGACCGCCCCCGGCGCAGCCAACGGTCGCCGGCCGGTGGCCATGCAGGTCCGCCATGCAACCAAGTACTACAAGACATCGACCGGTGCGGTGCACGCCCTTGAGGACATCAACCTCGATATCCAGCAGGGCGAATTCACCTGCATCGTCGGTCCGTCGGGCTGCGGCAAGACGACGCTGCTCTGGGGCCTCTCCGGCCTGCATGAGCTGACCAGCGGCGAGGTCATCCTCAATGGCACTCCCGTCAAGGGGCCGCGCCCGGAGATCGGCATGATCTTCCAGGAGGCGAACCTGCTGCCCTGGCGGAACCTGATGCAGAACATCCTCTTCCCCTTCGAGATCAAGAAGATCGACCCGAAGCCTTACAAGGAGCGCATCGCTGGCCTGCTCGAAGAGGTCGGCCTGGCCGGGTTCGAGACCAAGTTCCCGCGCGAGCTCTCGGGCGGCATGCAGCAGCGCGCCAGCATCGTGCGCTGCCTCTCCTACGATCCCGAGTTGATCCTGATGGACGAGCCCTTCGGCGCGCTCGATGCCTTCACCCGCGACGAGATGAACCTGCTCATCCAGAAAATTTGGATGGAGACCGGCAAGACGATCGTCTTCGTCACCCACAACGTAAGCGAGGCGATTTTCCTGTCGGACCGGGTCGTCGTGCTCTCGCCGCGCCCGGGGCGGTTGGCGCACATCTTCAACATCGATCTTCCCCGGCCGCGCACCATCGAGCAGACGTTCACGCCGGAGTTCATCAAGCTCGTGCTCGAGATCAAATCCACCATCCTGCACGGCAATACGCCGTCGAAATAGGAGAAACCCGCGATGGCAGATCAGCTCCGGGACACGATCCCCACATTCGACACCAATGCCAGCGACGAGAGCGGCGATGTCAGCATCTCGAACTGGTCGGCTCTGACGCACGGTAACTTCGCCAAGAGCGGCTCCGAGATCCTTGCCATCATCGCTGTGGCGGTCGTCATCATCGGTGGGCTCGAGATCTGGATCCGCAGCGCCAATGTCAAGTCGTACATCGTGCCCACGCCCAGTGCGGTCGGCTCGGCGCTGTTCCATCACTTCGATGACCTCTTCTGGCCGCACGTCAAGGTGACCCTGTTTGAGCTCGGCGTCGGCTACGCGATCGGCGCCACGATCGGCATCCTCCTCGCGGCGGTGATCACGCAGGTCCCGTTCGTCGAGAAGATCATCACGCCGTACATCCTGCTTCTGGTTACCACTCCGATGATGGCGCTGGTGCCGCTGCTTCAACTCAAGTACGGCTTCACCAGCACGCCGCGCATCATCCCGGTCGCGCTCGCGGCTGGTCCGATGGTAATGATCAACGCCGCCACTGGCTTCCGCCGCACCGACCTGGCAAAAATCGCGCTCGCCCGGTCGTACGGAGCGAATACCTTCCAGATTTTCCGCAAAGTACGCTTCCCGCTCGCCCTGCCTATGATCATCGTTGGTCTGATGGTCGGCGCGATCTTCGGGGTGCTGACCGCGGTCGGCGCGGAGATGGTCAGCGGCAAGGATGGTCTGGGCAACCAGATCATCTACTGGCAGACCTTCTCCAAGTACAACTACGTCTGGTCGATCATCACCATTCTGGCGCTGATTGGCATCGGGATCTACGTGATCTTCTATCAGATTGGAAAGCGGTGGGCGAGCTGGCAGGCATAGCCGCCGCTCGGGGTGTGGGAGTAATCTGCGGTCAGGCATGACCGCGGCACTCTGCCCGGGTGCGCGTGAGGGTCGCGCGGCATCCTGGCCATACGCCGTTAGATGGTAACGGCGCAACGAAGCGCACAGTGTACGGAGGAGCAAGACGTATGGGTCGTCTCGATGAAGTCATCACCGATCTGACCAGCGCGCAGTCCAACCGTCGTACCGTCATGAAGCGCGCGGCCGCGCTCGGCCTCTCGTTCACGGCGCTGCACCGGGTCAAACTCTCGGTCCTCGCCGGCGAGGCGGGCAAGGTCCGATGGGTTTCCCCACGCGGCACGCTCGACGTGCTCGACGACTACCCCTACTGGGTCGCCCAGAAGCTGGGCTACTTCGCCGACATCCAGACCGAGATCGAGCCGGGCCCGACCTCTGGCCAGGGCAAGCTGGTTGATGCCGATCAGTCGGACATGTCCTACTCCTCGCCGGGCGTTTACTCGTTCGACCTCGAGGCCGGCGTGCCGCTCGTCTCCGTCTTCCAGATGGGTGCCTACGACGTCTTCGATTTCGCCTTCGCGAAGGGCGCGGGGATCACCGATCTCAAGCAGCTCGAAGGCAAGAAGGTGCTCATCGGCGATGCCTCCTGGCAGGGGATCTGCGATCCGGAGTTCGCCCAGATGGGCGCCGATCCGAAGAAGATCGAGTACCTGGTCGCCGGACTGAGCTGGCAGGAGAACCTCAAGGCAGGCCAGGCCGATGCCGCACTCTCGTGGGAAGGTCTCCGCGCACAGTGGAAGTCGCTCGGCTATGACTTCGACTACCTGCTCGGCATGGACTTCTCGAAGTTCCCGGCCAACTCCTTCCAGATCCGCCAGAAGGACTTCGAGGACGCCAGCCTGGCTGACACGTACACCAAGTACCTGCGCGGCTGGGCGATGGGCCTCGAGTTCGGGCATCTGAACCCGCGCGCCGCCACCCAGATCACGATGGAGGCCCGGCCGAAGGTCAAGGAAGCATTCCCCGATCTCGGCGTGGCGGTGGAGTCGATGCAGCAGCTCGCCACGGTCTTCCGCGGCGACTTCGCCAAGCGACAGGGCTGGGGCTGGCACGACGAGACCGCCTGGCAGCTCTTCTTCGACACCATCAAGTCGATCGGCCAGATCACCAAGGACATCACGGCTGGGGACGTGATCAAGAACGACTATGTCGCCGGCGCCAACGACTTCGATCATGACAAGGTCAAGGCCGATGCCGACGGCTTCCAGCTTTCTGCCGAATTCTCGGCTCTCCCGGCGCCGAGCCCGGAAGCCAGCCCAGCCTCCTAGAACGCTTGGGCACGAAAACGAACAGGTAAGCGTTGACCGGGCGGTCGCCCTGCTCTGGGGTGATCGCCCGGTCGCATACGCGGCGAGCCGCATCGATTGAGGACACGAATGTCGGAGAGCAGCGGGGGAACCCGCACGTTTCACCATGTCGGGATTCGCGCAACAGAACCGCAGCCGAACGAGAACTTCGTCACCGCCACCCGGGTCTGGGTGACCGACCCGAACAACAGCCCGTATCGCATCGAATTCCTGCGCTACGAACCCGATAGCTACCTCGATGAGCGCTTCAAGAATCAGCCGCACATTGCCTGGGTGGTCGACGACATCGGCCCCTGGATCGAGGGCAAGGAGATCGCGATCCCGCCATTCGAAGTCGGCGACCCCGCTTTCGTCCGGGTCGCATTCGTTTGGGAAGAGGGCATGATCTCGGAGTACATGGCGTTCAAACCCGACGCAGTCTGGTTTGATCCGAGCGACACCGGTAAAGAGCAGGCGTAACGCTTCGTCATTTTGAAAGGGAAATTGCATGACCGATCGGCTTGCGGCATCGACCAACAGCTATCACACCTATTCGCTCGAGGAGGCGCTGTCCGGCATTGCCGGGGCCGGCTTCAAGAGCGTCGAGCTCACCTCCGTGCCTGGATGGACTGAGCACGTCCGTCGCGACGCCACCGAGGAGGAACTCGCCTACGTCAAAGAGCTGCTCGCGAAGCATGGTCTCGCGGCGGTCAGCCTCTCCGGCCACTCCGATCTCGTCAGCCAGTCAGGCATTGCCGAGTTCCGCAAGGCACTCAAGATCGCCAACAAGCTCGGCGTCAAGTACGTCACGACCAGCACCGGCGGCCACGATGCGTCTTCGGCCGGCTCGCTCGAGGAGCAGCGCCAGAGTTTCATGGCAAACATCCGCCCATTGGCTGACGAGGCCAGGGCGATGGGCATCGATATCTGCCTCGAGACCCACGGCGGCCTTCTCGCGACCGGCGAGATCTCGAAGAGGCTGATCCAGGACATCGGCAAGGACAACATCAGCATCAACTACGACCCCGGCAACGTCATCTTCTACGGCGGCGTTCTGCCCCAGGACGACATCAAGGGCTCGGCCGATTTCGTCGGCCATATGCACGTCAAGGACCAGATCGGCGGCAAGGGCGTCTGGCATTTCCCAGCCACCGGTACCGGCGAAGTCCAATTCCAGACCATCTTCAGCGAGCTCGACAAAGTCGGTTTCGATGGCGTCTGCTCCGTCGAAGTCGAGTTCCGGGGCGAACCCTGGCCGTCCCTGGCCGACGTCAACGCGGCCTTGAAGACCAGCTACGAGTTCGTGCGCCCGTTCGTGAAGTAAGGAGGAGTTTCTAGTTTCTCGTTTCCAGTTTCCAGGACGTGGTGGCGTGGGGTGAGATGAAGCCCCGCGTAGTTCATCACGCGTTCAGGCGGTGCGATTTGGAGCAGCGATCATGACAATTGTGAACAGACGGTGAACGGGAGTCGCGGGAGCACAAGCTATGAGGATCTCATCGCTTGGCAACGGGCCATGGAACTGGTCGACGCGATTTACCGTGTGAGCTCGACTTGGCCCGGCGACGAGCGATTCGGGCTTACATCACAAATTCGGCGCGCAGCGGTGTCGATTGCCGCAAACATTGCAGAGGGACAGGGTCGCAACGGACGGAGGGAATTCCTGCACCACCTCGGCATCGCAAATGGATCGCTGTGCGAGGTAGAGACAATGATCCGTATCGGTACGCGCCAAGGCTATCAGCATCGAGAGGATGAGTTGACCATCCTTACGCTCTCTCGCGAAGTTAGCCGTCTGATCAACGGTCTTATCCGGTCGCTCAACGCGTCCGATCTATCCCGGCTAGAAACGAGAAACTAGAAACTAGAAACCCCGCGAGGAGGCAAACGTGACTGTACGAATCGGAGTTCTCGGCGCCGGCTTCATGGGCAGCACTCATGCCCGAGCCTTGGCAGGTCTGGATGACGTTGAGATCGTCGGCATCTATGGGCAATCGGAAAAACGGGCCAAACCGCTGGCCGAGGAGCTCGGTACGAGCTG
>DASQCG010000290.1:0-2876 GCA_035634825.1 Thermomicrobiales bacterium
TTGGATCCGGATCCGGCCCGATTCCCGCAGCGTTTCCGGGAGATGGGCCGCCGGGAGGCGATCGTCGAGTTCAACCGGGCGATCATCGAGGCGACCGCGGATCTCGTCTGCGCCTATAAGCCCAATCTCGCGTTCTACGCCGCGCAGGGGCTCGATGGCATCGCCGCATTGCTCGAGACTCGCGCCCTGATCCCAGCCGACATCCCGGTCATTCTCGACTGCAAGGTCGGCGACATGGGCAGCACGGCGACGGCCTACGCATCGGCCTACTTCGGCGAGTGGAAATTCGAGGCGGTTACGGCCAATCCGTACCAGGGTGAGGACAGTCTCGCCCCCTTCCTCGCCTATCCGGATCGGGCAGTCTTCATCCTCTGCCGGACCAGTAACCCCAGCAGCGCCGACCTGCAGGATGTCTTGCTCGAGGAGACGGGCGAGCCGCTCTTCATGCGGGTCGCCAGCCGGGCCAACCAGTGGAACAAGGACTACCCGGCCCAGGTCGGTCTTGTGGTCGGCGCGACCTATCCGGGCGAGTTGGCGAGGATACGCGAACGGTCCCCGAAGCTGCCGATCCTGCTGCCGGGCGTCGGCGCGCAGGCCGGCGATGTCGAGGCTTCGGTCGAGAACGGGATAACTGACCGGGGCGATGGGTTGCTTGTATCGTCATCCCGGGGGATTATTTATGCTGGAAGTGGCGCCGACTTTGCCGAACGGGCTCGGGCGGCGGCCGCTTCGCTGCGCGATCAAGTAAATGCGGTCCGGGTGCAGAGAACCAGAACCGCGTCGGCGTCGTAGCAGCAAAGAGTCGTCTTCGGCGCGTTTGGGTGAGTTTTCAGCAGCGGTGGGGTGGTTTGGCACGATGATATCTGGGGTTCTTCGACGGTTGCTGGTGACTGCCGCTTTAGCTGCCTTGCTTGCCCCGATGCTGGCAGCACTTTCGACTCAGCAGATCGCCCGCGCGGATGAAGCAAAGCCCGCGACCTACTGGGATGATACCCAGGGCGTCGAGATCCCCGGAGAGCTCGGTCAGTCGTCGATCCAGGTCTACGTTCCTCAGTCCAAGCACACGATTCGCGGCTATATGCTCGACTACTGGAGGGCACAGGGCGCCGCCTCGGTCTATGGTAATCCGGTATCAGAGCCGTATGGCGCCAAGAGCGGCTACTACTCGCAGGCCTTCGAGGGCGCGATCTTCCAGTTCCGGCCCGAATATCTCTGGACCGAGACCCCCTCGATGACGCTCGAGCCGGTCGGTCGTGAGGTGCTGGAGTCACGTACCGGGCAGATCCGGCGGGACGGCAAGCGGCAGGGCGGCGGAGGCGACCGGCGGGCCTCTGCCTGGCGCACCTATGGCGCCGATAGCGGCGTTGCCCAGCGCGCGGCGGCCAACGGCGGCAGCTTTGATGCCGATTCCGGGCACAGTGTTACCGGGAACTTCAACGACTGGTACGCGTCGCATGAAGGCGCATGGTATCTCGGCGCTCCCCTCAGCCAGCCCGTTAACGAGCGGGGCATTGTAGTCCAGTATTTCGAGGGCGCCGTCCTGATGCGGAGTGAACAGGGTCGGGTCCTCGTCGCGCCGGTCGTGCGCGAGCAGGCCAAGGCCCTCCGCGTGCAGACCGCGCCGGTTGCCCAGAACGACCTGCCGGAGTATTCCGAAACCCTGCTCTGGACGACCGACAATCCGAATCCGCTCGGCGATCCAAATGCCTCCGGCCGTAAGTGGATCGAGATCAGCATCAGTCAGCAGACGCTTTGGGCCTACCAGGGTGGCACGCTGATAAGCTCGACCCTGGTCAGTACGGGACTCGATCCCAACACCACCGAAGAGGGGCTATTCCACGTCCGCTACAAGCTGCCCACCCAGGACATGGCCGGGACGACCAATGCCAATGGCGAGGTGGTCGCGCTGGGCCAGGAGGCGGCTGACAACGCCGGCACGGGCACCGAGATCGGCGAGACCCCATACGTTGTCCAGGATGTGCCGAACGTCATGTACTTCAACCTCGATGCCGAGGCATTGCATGGCGCCTATTGGCACAACAACTTCGGGCACAAGATGAGCCATGGCTGCGTCAACCTGCCCTTGTACTTCGCCTCCTGGCTCTACGGCTGGGCCCCGCTCGGCACCGAAGTCTGGGTCCACCAGTAACGCTCTGCTCCCTGGCCCAGTTCTCGGAAGAACGAAGACCTAAAACCTAAAACCCAAGACCCTAAACCTCCAAATCTGGTGTCCCCCTCGTCAGGGGTGATACGATTTGGGGATCAAGAACGCGCCTTTGGGGGGTCGTTCGAACGCGGAGTTTCCCCGATCGCCAACGGTCGAAGAAGGGCTTGAACGAGACAGCCGAGTCGCAGCTGATCACTACTGACGCTCACCTCGAGCCGCGCATCATCGCGATCGCCAACCAAAAGGGCGGCGTGGGCAAAACCACGACCACCGTCAATCTCGCAGCACTGCTGGCCGCGCGCGGCTATCGCATCCTGGTCGTCGATGCCGATCCGCAGGGCAATGCCACCTCGTCGCTCGGGGTCGAAAAGGGCGAGCTCGACGAGACGCTCTACGACGCCATGCTCGATCCGGACGGGGTCCAAACCCTGCCCATCAGTGAGGTTAGGCACGGAGTCGATCTCTACCCGGCCACGCCCGATCTGGCGGCAGTCGAGGTCGAGCTGGTCGCGCATCATTCTCGCGAACGAGCGCTTGCGCGGGCTCTGGCTGCGACTGGCGCGAGCTACGATGTCTGCCTGATCGACTGCCCACCATCGCTCGGCCTACTGACCGTCAACGCGCTGACGGCCGCCGATCAGGTCCTGGTGCCGCTCCAGTGCGAGTTCCTGGCGCTGGAGGGACTCGGGCAGCTTCTGGCGACCATCGA
>DASQCG010000291.1:0-5127 GCA_035634825.1 Thermomicrobiales bacterium
ATCGGCTCGTAATCGAACGTGCTCTCACCCTTGTACTGGATCAACATCTCGGTCGTGGCCAGAAGAATGGCGGCGTTGGCGTTGTTGTACTGATAGTGGGGGTCGAGATCGGGGGCGCCCTCGGCGCGCAGCATCGTAAACGTGCCGGTTGATGAGCCCTGGGATCGGGCGAGATCGCGCAGCGAGAGTGGCCGTGGCGCTGCGCCGACTTCAGGAGCGGCGGCCATCAAAGTCGAGATCGCGGCGGTCGACATGCCCAGCTTGAGCCCGCGCTCGAGCACGTCGCGTCGGGACAGGCGACCAGTTCGCGCTGCCTGCATCATGCGATCAAAGGACGCATCGGTCATGCGGATACCCTCCCCTGCGATTCAGGTGAACCGCGATTCAGTTGTTCGGCACGCCACTCCTGCGGCGCTTGGTGTGTTCAGGAATACTATCCGGGAACGCCACCGCGCGCAGGGTACAAAGGAGCGATCAGTCCGGGATTCCCCGAACTGCTCGCCTGCTCGCCTTCCGCCTGCTCGCCCTATCCCTGCCGGGACATCTTGTGCAGCGGGTACTGGCTCATGTAGAGCGGGTTCCACTCAAATCCGACGATGTCCTTGCGGAGGACCGTGGTCCAGAGCGCCTCGCCGTAGTAGAGGACCGGCGGGTCCTGCTCGGTGAGGATATTCTGGGCCTCTTTCATCAGGGTGAGATACTCGTTCTCGTCGGTGTAGTGCTCGGTCGCCGCGAGGATCTCTTCGATGCGGTCGTTGACGTAATAGCCGGCATTGCTGCCGCCGCCGCCGCTGGATGCCTTGGCGAAATTGGGGTAGAGCTGATTCCAGGCGTCGTTGTAATCCGGCCACCAGAACCAGCCGCCCATGAAGTGCGGCCGCTCTTCCGCCGGTGAGTCCCCGTACATCATGTCGTTGTAGGAAGCGCTGTCGAGCTCGGTGACGTCGAGTTTGAAGCCCATCTCGGCGACGTTCGCCTGGAAAAGCTCCGCAATTGCCCGCTCGGTAGCCTCTTCACTGGAGACCATGTATTCGAACGTGTCACCTTCGGCGAACCCACCGGCCAGGATCAGCTCCTTGGCCTTGGCGAGGTCGGTCTGGTAGATGAAGACGTCCGGATCATGTCCGCGCACGGCGGTCGCGATCGGGCCGCTGCGGGTGATCAGGCCTTTGTAGACGCCGTCCTTGATCTCGTCGTACGGATAGGCATAACTGAAGCCCTGCCGGACGCCCGGTGTCTTCAGTCGCGGCGTGTTCATGATCGACCAGAAGACCGCGGTCGACGGGTTGCTGAGGACCTGGAGATCCGGGTTGGTCTTCATCGACTCATAATCTTCCGGCGTCAGGCTTTGATCGAGTGCATCGCCCTCGCCGTTCTCGACGAGCTGACGACGCGTGGCAATCTCCCCGACTACTCTCATGACGATCTTGTCGAAATGCGGGCCGTCCCAACCGCCGTGAAAGCCCTCGTATTTCTCGATGGTGACCTGCTGGGTGACCTCGTTCTCGGTCATCATGTAGGGGCCGGTTCCCGAGCCCGGCGCGCCGTTCAGATAGAACTCGTGCGCCCACGGGTCGTCGGTGGTCTTGTTCTCTTCTACGTACTTCGTGTTTACGACGAAGGGGCCGTAGGCAGAGGCCATCGCCGAGAGGAAGAGCGGCTGCGGCTTGCCGAGGTTGAACTTGATCGTCTGATCATCGACGACCTCCATCATCGAGGCATCCGGCATGAAGCGGGCGATGACGTTGACCGGGCCCAGGCCCATCTCGAGGAAGCGCTGGAACGAGGCGCGCACCGACTCGGCGGTGCAGGGATCGCCGTCCTGGAAGGTGACGCCGGCCGGGATCTTGAAGGTGAAGGTCGAGTTGTCGGCGCTCACTTCCCAGGATTCGGCCAGGACCGGTTCGAACTCGGTCGTGCTCTCGCCCTTGAGCATGATCAGGGTCTCGTGGGTACCGACCAGGATCCGGGCCGCGGAGTTGCTATAGGCGGAATGCGGGTCCAAGTCGGGCGATGACTCGTCGCCGATGATGGTGAAGGTGCCGGTCGCCTGGCCCTGAGAGCGGGCCATCGAGCGGAGATTTGCCGGTCGCGGCGAGGCGCCGACTTCCGGCGCGGCGGCCATCAGGGTCGTAATTGCGGCGGTCGACATGCCGAGCTTGAGCCCGCGCTCGAGGACCTCGCGGCGGGAAAGGCTGCCACGCCGCGCGGCCTGCAACATGCGGTCGAACAATGCGTCACTCATCGGGATTCCTCCTGTCAGGATGTTCCGGGAACAGAACTCTGCAACGACGTAGGCAAAGAATTGACCGCGTCATCTTATCCCCGGGAGCGGGTTAATGCGCGAGGCCGCGTAATGGCGTCGACGAGGCGATCGAGCAGTCGTTCGCTATCTACTTCGGTGATCAGGCGCATCTCGGCCCGGTCATCACCGGGCCACGATTCCCCCGGTCCAATTCCGACCGCGCGGAAGCTGCCCAGCCACGGCTCGACGACCATCCGCCGCATTTCCGTTGCCCTGATCAGCTCGGGGTACAGGAGTACGGCAGCCACCGTCGGATCGTGGACGGGGATTGTCCGCCGGCCCATGCGTTCTTCGTAGAAGTCGAGATAGCACTGCAGGATGCGGTCGATGAACCGGGCGACCGGCGATGCGCTTTCGCGGATCCGGGCAAGATGCTGGTCGGAGAAGATGACCCGGAACGTGGTGTCGATCGGGACGATGTTCAGCGCGGCCGAGCTGCCGTAGACCCGAGCGGCCGCATCCGGACTGCAAAGCGTGTTGAAGTCCCCGGACGGCCGCTCGGGTGCACCGGGTCGGTGCGCGTAGCTGCCGAGGATCCAGACGGACCGGAATCGCGTCAGAACGTCGGCATCGCGGTCCATTGCGCCCGCAATGTTGGTCAGGCTGCCGACGACGACCAGATCAAGCTCGCCGGGCCGTTCCCGGCTCAGCCTGAGAAGCTGATCGACCGCGTCACCGTCCGATGGCGATCGGGATGGTTCCGGGATGCCGGCATCGCCCAGACCGTCCGAGCCGTGGACATGCGGCGCCGATATCGGAACCGCCAGCGGGCTCTCGAGCCCAACTGCGACCGGCACATCCGGGAGCCCTAGTACATCGAGGACGCGAATCGCGTTGCGCGCCGCCTGCGCGGCCGAGCAGTTACCGTGCGAGCTGCCGATGGCGACGATCTCGACATCCGGCTCGGCCGCGATCGCGACGATCATCAGCGCGTCGTCGATCCCGACATCCGTATCGAGGAGGATCTGCCGCGGCGCCATGGTTGTGCTCACCTACCTGGCCGCGGCCTTGGCCCACGACTGGAAGTCGGCCTCGATATGCTCAGCCCAATTGCTGACGTCGATGTCGCCCGAGGAGTAGGTTCCGTCGGCGATCCGCAGCTTTCCGAAGACATCCCGGTAGCGAACATCCTCGGATCGGGTCACGACCGACTCGGCGAGGTGCGGCGGAACGAATGAGACGCCCTCCCGGGTGCCGAGCACGACATCGCCCGGCATGACAGTCGCGCCGCCGATCCGGACCGGACCGTTGACCTCGACCAGCGTCACGTCGAGGATCGCCGACGGGTGCGCGCCGCGGTAGAAGCAGTTGAAGTTCTGCAGTTCCTGGACACGGGCGAGGTCGCGGATGCCGCCATCGACGACGAGGCCGGTCTTGGCCCGGGTCGCAATCGCCGTTCCGAGGTTGTCGCCGATGAAGGTGCCGTCCTCGATCTTGCCGAAGAGGTCAACGACCAGGACGTCGCCCTCGCGGAGCGTGTCGATGATCCAGGTGTTTTGGCCGCCGGACCGCTTCTCAGACTCGCCGATCGACTGGACCGCGCCGTTCAGGTCCGGGCGAGTCGGGACGTACCGGACCGTAACTGCGCGGCCAACCAGGATCCGGTCGGGGTGCATGTTGATCCAGTCTCCCTCGAAGTTGAAGTGGTAGTCATGACCGCGCTCGATGACGCCCCAGGCCTCGTCATTGGTGACGAGCTTCATTCGCTCGAGGATGTCATCCGGCACAAATGGCCGACCGTCGGGCAGCCGCTCGCCCTCGAACTGCGGGGTGAGCGTCCGAATCCGATCTGCCGAGTTGAAAATCATGCCTGCGGTGCTCCCTCATCCTGTCCGTCACGGCAGCTGTTGCCGTCGCGGTAGCCTACCTGAACCCGGGGATGACCGCCCGGCCCGGATGCACGACCCGGTTCAGGAGACGAGCGAGAGTTGGATCATCCCGGCGTGGCGCGGACGCTCGATCGTGCCGCGCATCCGGCGTTCGTTGAGGTTGAACCGGTCGCGCGCCTCCTCGGAGATAGCCTTGATCCGCTCCTGGTAGGCGGTGGAGGTGTGGCGACCTGAGAACGACTTCGCATACCGGCCCATCAGTTCGGGATAGGCCTGCGCGACCCAACCGTAGTAGTGCTCGCGGACGAAGGGATCGAGACGGAGCGGCAGGACGGCGAAGGTCGTCGCACCGGCATCGGCCACTGCCTCGGCCACGCCGAAGATCGACTCCTCGCTGTCGGTGATGCCGGGCAGGACGGGCGCCATCAGGACTCCAGTCGGGACGCCCGCCGCACTGACCGCGCGCAGAGTCTCGACGCGTGTCGCCGGATTTGGCGTGCCGGGCTCGGCCATCTTCCAGATTTCGTGGTCGAGGGTGGTAATCGTGAAGTAGACGCGAACATCGGCGACGCGGGAGAGCTCAAGCCAATGGTCGATATCCCGGGCAACCAGTTTCGACTTCGTGACGACCGTGGCCGGGTTGCGATGGCGAATCAGCGTCTCTAGGCAGGCGCGGGTCAGGTGGAGATGACCCTCGATTGGCTGGTAGGCGTCGGTCGCGGTGCCGATCGCGACCGATTCGTACTTCCACGAGGGGCGCGAGAGATCGGCGTGAAGCGCCTCGGAGATGTTCATCTTGGCGAAGATCTCGCGCTCGAAATCTTCGTCCGCATTCAGCCCGAAGTAGGTGTGGGTGGCGCGGGCGTAGCAGTAGTGACAGGCGTGAACGCAGCCGCGGTAGGGGTTGAGCGACCAGTTGAACGGCATGCCGGTGACCTGGTTGACCGCTGATTTGCAGGTGATCGGGTGATAGCTGGTGCCGCCCATCTGTCG